>NZ_AQPL01000647.1:0-3280 GCF_000395345.1 Cupriavidus sp. WS
CACAAAATTCCTGACACGTCCCAAAATTTTGAGTCAGATTCGACCGCTGTCATCGAAACACGCTTCTTTCGGACCCTTCCAGGTCCGGGGGATGCTTATGAACTTCGCAGTGAAGGGCTAACTCTCGCCCTCGGCTATACATTGATCGATCAGCTTTGGCAGGCACGGCGATCTAATCTCGATCTTGGGGAACGGCTTACGCATTTGGTCGATCCGATCCACGCGATGGACAGAACCGTTGACGTCATGTTCGCAGCCATGATGGTCTGTGCCCTCGATCAGATTCGCTTCGATGAGACCATATTCACTGTCCTCCTTGATGCATTCTCGAACCTTCAGAACATCGATGATCGGCGCTTCGATGAATTCGTCGAAATCCTAAAAAACCGGCCCAGAGAACTCTTCGACGTGCTGAGAGTTTTCACTCTAGAGCGGTGGCGACGCCCCAATCAAGATTGGTTCATCCATGCCGCGTTCGAGATCGCGGCCACAGATAAAGGCTGGCCGGTGGCTGAGACAGCCATTCGTCGCTGGTTGTATTGCTACAACAAAGATGCTGTCGGACAGATGAACCGCTATCCAAAGCTCAATGAGGATGAGGACGAGAAGATTCTACAGAGGAGGCGGGAGGAGATTCAGGACGTTCTATTGTCATTTTCGTCGTTCGAGAGGAGCCTCTTGAGTCAGATGAGCGAGATCTCCGGCGAGATAGATGCGTTGTTCTCCCTCGCGCTTCGACTGCTTGCGGGCCGACCCATCGCAGGATTTGCGAACGATTTTATCGCGCTAGGTATTGGCTTCGCCCTTGATAGGGGGACTTGGTCCGCGAAAAGGACCTTTCGACAGTTGACAACCTTTAACAGAGTAGATCGTGAGGCAGCAAAGGAAGCATTCCTGAACGCGATTGAGCCACTCCGGTCGATTGGCACATCGAAGACCGGACAGTGGACGGTTGTACGCATGCTGTACGCAACTGGAGACGAGGTGGCCGCGTCAGAGGCAAGCATTGTCGCTCATAAACTGCATGGGGATCCCTATCGCAGGGAAAGACTATTGCCTGATGAATGGCGCCAATCGCGCGTCGCTGACCCGGATGCAATCAGACCGATCGATATTGACGCGGGATTGCACGATTTTGATGCTATCCGGCCTGATAGCATCCTGCAGTTCATGGGGCATAGCAGGGAGGACGTAGATCTGGAGAAGTTCCTTCCAGTAGCATGCCGTTTTGCCCCCGAAGCCGCTGCTGGGAAGATCCGTCAAATCTTGACAGGCCTTCTTACCCGAACTGGACTCCCATTGCGCCAGTTGATTCTTAATGGCACTGAATATGCTCCCCTGATGACCCGCGACATGGCGATTCAATTGATCGTGCGGGTTACTGGTACCAATATGGTCGAAACTTTTTCGGAACGGGAGCAGGACATTCTGCCGATGTTTTTGTTTGCTTACGTGGCACCCAAACTAACGGCGTCGGAACAGATCGATTGCATGGTTGGCTCGGTGTTTGGGGCAGACTACCTCTTAGATGTTATTCCCAGTCTGAAGTCTCAACCGACTGACGCCATCATTGCGACCCTTCGTGGGGTATTGGATATGGGCAATGAGGAGGCAGCGTACGGCGTTCTAACGGCCGCATTCTATGGCGAAACTCCAATTACATTGGAACTGGAGTCTCTTTTGCTGCGCTGCCTTAGTGCGGAATCGCCAAAGCTCCGTGCACTTTCCTTCCGGTTGGCCAGTCACTGCAATCTACGAGTACTTAGAGACGCTCATGTAAGGAGCGACTGGTCCGTGCATAAAGTGGGCACAAGGACTCAAGAGTGTTGGTTCGGCTCTATCCTGCTTGCCGAAGCTTGTGCAAAAGAGGAAATCGCTATTGAGGAGGTCTTTCGGAGAGCAGGCCCAGAGACTTGGTTTGTGGCGGCCAGTTGTGTCGGCGAGACAATGATGAAGATAATTTCCGATAATTTTCTACATCGTTTACGCGGGGCGATAATGGCAACCAGAAATATAGTGCCTCCTGCTGCGGATTTTACTGTTTTTGATGATGGTAATTTTCCTTTCTCGGTTATATCTGTGGATGAGGCAGATCGGGAGGGTGGGAGATTTTCACGTAAAAGATCGATTGAGGATGTATTCGAAATAGAAGGAGATTTTGAGGAAAAAAATGATCGACTTCGTGAAATATCAAAAATATTCTTGGATAATTTGAGGGACTTGGATTCTAATATTTTTATAGAGAAAATATCAATTGATGATCTGAAAATAATAGTCAGTGCGGCGCCCATGAGTCAGTCCCAGTTGCTAGAAGCGATGGAAAAGGCGAGCGGTGCGGAATTTACGTGGCTTAAGAACATCGCTTTCATCGTAGCCAATCTTGCATCGAAGGACATGCCGGAGAGGGCAGTGTCTCTTTTTCAACAGGCGTTAGGGAGCCGAGGCTTTATCACTTATGCACTTGGGGACGACCTGACGCTCGAACATGAAGCGATCTGGTCCAGCGTACCTTCTGAGGCAATAGGTAAATTTTGGCGTCAGCGCATCCTCAAGTCTGGTAATGATGAGGTCTTGGCCCGTGAAGTGCTTGCGGCAGAGCGGTTCGGCGCGGGGGATTTTATCGAGAATTTGGTGTTCGAGCTAGGGAGTAGTGCATCGACACTTGATCAAGCTTTTGCGATTTCCATTGCCGGGTTCTCCATACAGTCTACTAAATTGATTGATGTCATCGAGGCTCACTTGAGCGACAAAGGAATTACCGGTGATGCGGCGAGGAAGGCAAAGGAGGCTCATGACGCAGCCCGATGGGCTGAGAAATGGGTTCATGATATGTGGGCAGCGGAGTCCTCAGATGATTTCTGGTGCTGCCTAATGATTTCTAAAACATGCATGGACGCTCGTATATCTGCTGAGTCTATATTTTTGACGGAATGGAATGGATATTCATCAATTTTCAATAGAGTCAGAAAGTCGGCGATAAAAGAGAGGAATAAAAGTCGAAGTAAGACTTTCCTCGGTGAGGAGGCTCCAGACGAGGTATTTGTAAATTCATTCTGAAATGTGTGCTGAGTCAAGAGCGTGTAATCGATGTCGTGAATGTTGCTGCGGCGGGCCACAAGGTGATATGCGAAGTCCTGAGAGCCTGTTTGAAAATTCGCCGCAGATGTGATCTAACGTTCGGATGTGGAAGAAAGAACATCGAGAACGGCAGGCAAGTATGGCGGCCAAGACAGAGCGATATCCGAGCGACGTGACAGACGTGGAATGGGCAGCGATGGAA
>NZ_AQPL01000648.1:0-3191 GCF_000395345.1 Cupriavidus sp. WS
GAACTGCTCCAGCATGTGAGCCGCGTCGTCTATCGGGGCAGCCCGCTGTACTATGGCCGCAGCAGCACGAATCGCTACGATGACCCGGCGCGGGCCTACGGCGTGCTCTACCTGGGGCGCGACCTGCCCACGGCGCTGATGGAGTCGGTGTTTCACAAGCACCAGTGGCTTGAGGACGCGCAACGCTCGATCGCGCTGAAAGAAGTCCAGGCCCGGATGGTGCGCGCAGTAGGCGTGATGGACGACGTGCTTCTGGCCGACCTCACGGCGCCGGGCGTCATGGCGGGCTACTTCGGCCTGAACCTGGAGCAGTTGGCCAGCCGCGACTACACGCACACGCAGCAGGTGTCCGCTCAGGTGCATGCGCTGGTCGGCGACGACGGCCAACCTCTGTTTGACGGAGTGCTCTATCCGTCGCGCAACAACTATCCCGCCAAGAGCATCGCCCTGTTCGAGCGTGCGGGAGCGAAGGTCAGCGTCATCGAGGACATCGATCTGGTTGACCATGTGGATTGGCCGCGTTTCGTTGCCACCTACCGCATCGGCGTGGAACTCGACCCGGGCCCGGTGGAACCGGATGACGAAGCGTCCTGAAGCAGCGAGAAAACACATTGAAGCCTGAAACGGAATGAAGTGGAGCACCCTGGAATAGACATCCCTCAGTAGCAGGAGACGACCATGAACACCACAACTCGCACCAGCACCGCAGAACGTATCGGCCGCGCATTTGGCCGTGGATGGCGTGCCTATGCGCGTGGCGAACGGCGGGTATCGAATTGGTTGATGGCCAAAGGGGTGCCTTTGGTTGGTGCCACAGTGCTGCTGTGGGCGGTCAAGCTGGCTGTGCTGGGCGCGCTGCTCTACGTCGCCTTCTGGTTCGCACTCGTGTTGTTGGGAGTCGTGGTGGCGGGATGGGCGGCTGCTGCCAATACCCCGGATGAAGACGAGTGGCCTTTCACCGACCTCACCGAACTGCGCAAGACGCCGGGCTACGATCCCAACCTATACAACGATACGTCGCACGAGTTGTACACCGACGACTGACCGGCGCCGCGTTACTTCAGCTTACCTCCGGTGAGGGCCCCAGCGCCCTTACCGCCTGCTTGGCCGGCACTCTTGCTGCCATCCGAAAGCCCTTGGATGACGTGTCCGGCCCGAATCCCAACCCAAGTAAGGCTCGCAAGCCAAAAACCCGGCAAGACCAAGAACATCGTGCCCATGACGAACATCAGGAGCAGGTCGCCAAAGGCATTGTTCAACCCCACCAGCGGATCGAAGTTAGTGTGCGGCCGGTTCCAGCCGAAGCCCCACCCATAGAGCGCATCGAGAATGGTGCTGTCGATCCAGCGTGCGAGTTGGAACCAGAAATCGGTGAAGAACAGCGCGAACTGCACGACGCTGACGGTGACGACCGTCTTCAGGTCATAGGTGCCGACGACCAGCACGAGCGGGATGCAGATGACCAGCGCCATCTTGAGCAAGGCAAGCACCATGGGCAGCGCCTGGCGCACCACGTCCATGGCGGGAAATGCGGCAAGTGCCCCGACCGCCATTCCTACGTCCCCCGTGGCCCGCGTCACGATGTTCGGCAGGGTCTTGTCGATCTGGCCGCCGTAGTCGGTATAGACCGAACCCTGGTTGAGCTTCTGCTGTCGCGGTGAGGCGATGGTACGGACCACCGAATCGTCCACCTCGGTACGGCTCAGGAACCCGGCCCAGCCCGCCAAGCGATTCAATAGGCTGGGGGCCACCTGGCTCAGCAGCCGTGCTCGCAGGCCGTTGCTGCCATCGGCCCACCACTGCCTGCAAGTCGGGTAGCCGCCGCCACTGGCCACCTGCGCAAGCCCTGCGTCGCGAGTGTCGTCATAGGGCCATGACTCGCGCGCCGTGCTGGAGCGGTAGCTGTCGTAGTAGCCGCTGGTGTTCGTGAAAAACCTCGAACCGATCCAGGTCACGTCGTTCATTTGAGCTTCGTCCAGCTCCGGTCGCGCCATGAACAATTTAGCGCGTGCAGGCCCGTAGCAGTCGTGTGTGAAATCGGCCACTTCCTGAGCCAGCACCGGGTCGTTGATGCGGGTAGCGTCGATCTCCATGCGCATCTGTCGCAGGTCTGTTCCGCACGGGATCGCTGCCACCGAGGCACTGGTGACGGCGCGCGAGAGCGCGTGCATGAAGGCCCACCAGACCGGCACCTTGGCACTCTGGTTGTTGATGGTGCTGAAGGACTGGGACCAGCCGGTATCCGTGGGCTGCGGCACGCTGACCTGGCATTGAGCCGAGCGCGAGCTGTCGTACTGAATGGTGTTGAGGTCCACGTCGATGAACGGGATGCCGGCGAACATCACGACCACAATGGCGACGAACACCCGGTTCTCAATGCGTGCGGCCGAGAGCACGCCCTTATTGCCTTCGTCAGCACCCTCCGCACGGGCCTTGAGCCATTCCTGCACGATGATCGCCACGAAGGGCAGTGCGAATACCCCGCTGGATACCAGTACCGCCCAGATGCCGTTGTTGACGATCCAGGACACGAGGGTGAGGTAGTACTCCAGGTAGTCGGTCGTGAAAAGCGTCATGGCTCGGATCTCCCCTCAGCCCTGCATCAACAGGCTGGCTTCAAGCGCCACGATGGCAATGACGCCGGCGATCTCGCTGCGCACCAGGCGGCGCCGCGCTTGCGCGTCGTCCTCGCGCGCCAGCAGTCGGCGACGCATCCAGACCCAGCCGTAGGCCGTCGCGCCGTACAGGCACAGCCGCCAGATCAGGAAGTAACCCGCTGTTGCCGCCAGCCAACGCCCCCAGCCTGCGACGCTTCCGACGAGGTAGATGCCAACGATGTTGGCGCCCACGGCGACGGCCGCGAGTACCACCGTCCACAGCAGCGCCTTCGCTGCGCGCCGGCTGAACAGCCAGCGCGGGCGCAGCCAAGCCGCACGCATCGGGCTCATGGCCGGCCTCCCGGATTGCCCTTCTGCAATTGATCGAGGCGGTCAGGCACCGGATCGCCTTCGTAGATCCCACGCGAGCCCGCCGCGCGCGTGCCGTGGCGCTGGATGATCGCCATGGGCGAATTGTTTGCCAGCTCCCGGCGCAGCTCCAGCTCGGTCTTGAGGTTGCGGATCTCGCGATCGAGCGTGTCGCTCTCGTGGTTCACAGCTTCCACGGCGAGCTGGTTGGCCGCCACGTTGGGC
>NZ_AQPL01000649.1:0-2823 GCF_000395345.1 Cupriavidus sp. WS
GAGGCCAGGAACGGCAACGCCCGCGCAAGGCGGGCCTCAGAACCACTTGCGTCGATGCTACGCTGGTTCGGAATTCCTTCAACCCGGTAGGTGGTCACTAGAGGATTCAACTCACCGACGGTCCCAGCCTTTTGGATAGCACCAGCCCCAACGACCGTTGCCAATGGTCCCCAATGCCCCCCTGTCGCTCCGGCGATTGATACAACGCGCTGGAGGACTGGTACGTCTGATTGCCGCCGGTAACCGCGTTGCCCAGGCCATAAACCGCATGTCCGATAGCATCGCCTGCCGTCAGCACCGCTTGCCGGCCTCCAGCGGCGCCGTTATCAACTGCAGCGTACCTTCGCTCAGTCCAAGTCAGGTTTTCCCAACCGTGGTATCGGCAAAGAATTCCGTCATCGGATTGGTCACCAGGATGTCTCCGGTCACAACAGGACCGTAGGTCGTGCTGCGCCCGAAGCTGCCATCGAAGGCATTTTTGGATTGTTCAATTTCAAGTCGGTCGGCACAAACCGTCACCTGCGGCAGCATGACTTCCCCGGTAATACTGGTGCTGATTGCCTGCCCACCGAACGTCTGCGCGTAGCGTTGCGCCTGGGTCTGTGGCTCGCCTATGTCGCTCCAGTAGTAGCCGCCTCCCGATGCACTCGAAGTCATCGGCTGCGTCTGCGGAGGCGATACATCACCCTGGAATATCCCCGTTGTCGGTATGCTAGCCAGATAGTGCGGACCATCGGCATTGCCGTAAGTGCTCCCCTGCCTCATCACATTGCCCTGCGACTGGGCGAACATCTGTTCCTGCGCGTTCAGGCCGGCACCGCTGCTGTTCCGGACTAGGCTACTACCCGGCGCATTGCCAAACGCAGCAGGTCCGACATCGAATCGTACTCATAGCGACCTGCGCGCCTTATACCGCAAGGTCTTCGCAGGCAGCGACACATGGCAATCCGGGGCCATTTGGCGCAAATGGCCCGATATGCGCTTTTAGCAGGCAGCCACCCGGGAAGGGTTCCGGGGTCAGGCGTCGGCAGCTCCGAGTTCGTTATTGTGGTCGGCCTCGGTCTCCAGCACCTGCAGCATGCACTTGTGGGGTAATGATAACTTAGTGATTTACCTCAAAACCGACTTGATGGCCTGGAAAATTGGTTGGAAACGCCGAACAGGTGATTCTTCGCTCGATAAGTTGCAGCAAGAACTCTGCAAACCCCAAGTCGAAAACTTCCCACTCTGGCGAACGGGACTCATTTACAACAATCTTCCACCCCTCCGGCTTATTCAGGGTCAGCCAATAGAGCATATCGCCGTTGTCAGTAATCCCAAAAGGCAATACCCCCCCCGGAACCGGGAAGACGCCATACGGTATCGATTCCCCATATAACGACAAATCCGCCAAAACCCTTCTCTGTATTTGCAGTTGATTTTCAAGATTAATATTCGAATTTTTTGAAAATGGATTTAATATCCAGAGGAAGTTCGCAATTCTGCCGGAACCGTACTCTTGAATGAACTGCTTGTAGTCTTGCGGAAACACAATTCCAAGACGCGCCTCCAGGGCCGACCAGTCATCATTCACTGGCAATTCGACCGGCGTGGTCGGTCGAGGTAGAATTTCATTAATTCGCGCAAAACTCATTTTCACCACCCAATTGGATTGAGTACACTGACACCTATGTGAAACCCATCATTTCCCTGGCCCGATAGAGTTACGCCACGAGGAATCAAATTATTTCCTTTATAAACAGGAGTTACATGGTACTCAACCGTTTGACCGCTCTCCACCGCAGCGCGGACTTGACTCTCGTATCCGCGCATTACCGGACTGTTCGTCCAGTTTTGCTGCAATGTCACTAAATTCTCCGGCATGTCACCCGAGCCGCCCAGTTGTCGACCGAGTAAATGACCACGTGCTTGATTGTACTTCATGCCATCGCCAGCCCAACCCGGCGGCACGATAGAAGGATTGGCTACAGTCCCCGTGTTAATCATATCCTCCGTAATTGTCGCCTTGATTCCTGTTGGCCGACCGAGTGCATCTAGGACACCATAGTTGATCGAACCTGTAGTACCACTTGTTCGCGCTCCTCCAGTAACCAGTACGCCGTCAACTCTTGCGACTGAAGCACCGCGCGTTCCGAGACCGAGAGCACCGCCAGTGACGATGGAACCTACTGCCAAGCCAGCATCGGCGAAGGACTTAGCGCCCCATACAGCGGCCCCCGCGTAATCACCCGCCGCGAAGTTCACCCGAGCGTTGTCGACAGCAGTACCCCCAATCGTGTCATAGCTAAACTGCTTGGTGCTATCCCAGACCTCTCGCGCGACCTTGCCTGCCTGAACACCAACAGAAGGATTCAGCCCCTCCATTACACCGAGGTACCCGCCCGAGAACGCCCGTTTGAAGTCGCTAATCTGATCATCCAGATCGGGCTCGACCCGAGCATTCACAATCGGTAGCGAACCTCCTATCACCGAGTCCCTGCCATCAATAACGCCACGCCCAATGACCGGGGCGCTCGACCAATGCTCATCGGTGAAGGCGCGGGCCCCCTCGAACATCCCCGCTGTCCGCGTGATGCCGAGGCCGGCATCAAAGGCACTTGTCCGGCCCGCCAATCCGTCGCCCGCGAAGGTACCCGTCAAGCCATCGATAGTATCGAGCGCACGATACGGCGAACTGGTGCCGTTGACCAGCAGCGCACCGCCCACCATCTGCCTGTCTGGAAGGCCGTCGCCCGCCTGGGCCAGCGCCTGCTCTTGAGAACCTCTGGCGCTGCTGGAGTTGCTGGCCAGGCTCCCACCGAGCGCATTGCCACCCCCCTCCAC
>NZ_AQPL01000650.1:0-355 GCF_000395345.1 Cupriavidus sp. WS
GCATTGCCACCCCCCTCCACCCGCCCCATCCCCTCCACCAACCGCTCCGCCACCTGGTTCCCGATCGTATTCCCCACCAAGTCCGCCGCGATATACCCCAGGCTCTGCGCCGACAAATCCCCCCGCACTCCCGCGCTCGCCAACCCAGCTCCCAACCCGCTGCTCACCTGCCGCGCCAGCGGGCTCCACTTCGCCGCGCCGGCCGCCTCGCCGATCCCTGCGCCTATCCCGCCGGCGATCGCCGATGCCGCCACGCCCCGCCAGTCAAAGCGCTGCTGCATCCCGCTCGCCAGCGCCACGCCCTGCGTCGCTGCCGAACCGATCGCCCCGCGCACCATGCCCGCGCCAATCGGGT
>NZ_AQPL01000651.1:0-3218 GCF_000395345.1 Cupriavidus sp. WS
GGCTGGACATAGACGGCGGCGAACGCTTGGCCGTAGAGCTTGTTGACCCAAGCCGACATGTCCCGCACGCCGCCCGCGAGAATTTGGCCGACCGCTTCCTGGCCGCTGATACCCACGGTGCCGATGGAGCCGTCCGAGCCGACATAGGACATGCGCCCGCTGTCGCTCTCGATGAGCGAGGCCACGCCGGCACCGGCCGCGGTGATCAGGGCTTGCGAGCCGAGGTATTGCTGGGCGTTGCTGCGCCGCTCGCCGCTGACGCAGGGAATGCCGTAGGGATCGCTGATCCAGCCCAAGCCATCGCGCTGCTGGTTGTTCTGCTGGTTTCCTTCGCGGTCTTCGGGAATCGTGCGGATCGTGCCGTCGTTGAAGACGAACGTGATGCTGCGCACCTGGCCGCGCACGCACGAAAGCGTCCAGTCGCCCGATGCGGTGCCGCTGAACACGGCGCCGGCCACGTCGGGAACCTCGATGCCATTGGCGGTCAGGTTGTCCGGCCCGACCAGCACTTTGAACGGATACGGATCGTTGACCGTGCCGTCGATCGGCACACGCCCGATCAGCGCGGTCATCGCGACCGAGCCCATGAGCGTGGAGTTCGTGGGGACGGTATAGACGGGCTTCGCGGCTTTGACCCCGGCGGCGCGCGCGTCCGCGTTCGCCACGATCTCAGCCGTGGTTTCCAGCGTGCGTTGCGCGGGGCCGAAGCTCGTCGGGAAGCTCATGCCGCCAGCCGTGCCGCGGCCCCCGTTGCGTCCCTCGGCAGGCTTCGCGTCATCCGGTTCAACCCAGCGCATGCCGCCTTCCATCCCGACCTCGTCCCCCCCCTGCAGCCCCAGGCCCACGGGCAGATCGGCATGGCTGCCGCCACGCCCGCCAATGCTGTCCAGGCGCCGCTGCAGATCGGCGAGCAGCCCCTCGGTCTGCTGGCGCTCGCTGGCCGCCTGCTGCTGGTCGCGCCGCAGGTTGGAGCGTTCGGACTCCAGCGCAGAGTTGATGCGCTGGTCGATCGAGTTCTCGCGCTGACGCAGCCGCTGGTTCTCCTCACGCTGGGACTTGTTGTCCGAGAGCGCCGTCTGAAGCTCGGTGCGCAACTGCTTCACCTGCGCCACCAGGGTCGCCACGGTGTCGCGCGGGGTATCGCCCTCGATGCCCAGTGCTTTCATTTCTTCGGGCGTGAGCCGGGCGCTGGCATCGCCAGCGGGTGGCGCCGACGTGCTGCCGCCCGAGAACAGCCGGATGCCGACGAACAGCACCAGCAGCGCGACCGGGATCATCAGCCACTTGAGCAGGCCGTTACTGCGCATGGTCGGCCTCCTTGCTTTCGGTGGCTTCGGCTTCTGGTTGCGGCAGATGCACGGCTGGATCGAAACGATGAATGGCCGGCAGCAGCGACTGCGCCAGGCCGCGCCCGCGCGTCACCAGGTACAGGACGGTCGTGTCCTCGGGCGTTCCGCGCGGACCCAGCGCCTCGTGCTGGAAGGTCGCGGTGAGGAAGTCGCCTTGCAGCACACGCGGATCAAGGTTGACCCAGCCGGAGCTGGTGTTGGTGAGGCGCACGGCCGTCACCCATTGGTCTTCCAGACGCCACGACGCGAGCGCCACCGCGCGAGCGGGCAATGTCGGCATCAACGTGCCGAGGTCCATGTCGCGCCGCAGATTGACGCGCATGACGCCCGGCAGTGGCTCCACGGTGCGCAGCGGCGCGTAAAGGTTCTGCGCGGCGAAGCGTGTCAGGACAACCGGAACCGGGGTTTCGCGCCGCACCGGCCGCACACCCGGCTGGTCTTGGCCACGCGCGGGAGGCTCCGCACCGTCAAGCTGCTCGCCATAGCGCGGGGGGGTACTGTTGCCCTCGACGATGCGCACTGGCTCCAGTTCGGCTTCCCCGTCCTTGGGCGACTCGGCCGCGATGTCCAGCAAAATCAGCGCGCCGGTGTCGGCGTCCTGCAATTGCAGCCGCGTGGGCTCAATCGGCTCGTTGGCGCGCAGGTACACCGCGCCGCCCGCACTCTGTACGCGCAGGCGTTCGCCGAGGCCCGCGGGCACGCCCACACGCACGTTCCGGTCGATGAACACGATGCGCTCCTGGCCGACCTTCAGCGGCACCGCCAGCGGCATGCGTTCCCAGCGCAGGATTTCCACCGCCTGGGCAACGGGTGCCGCGGCCACGGCCAGCAGCCCCAGCAGCGCGAGTACAGGGTGCTTCATGGGGTGGTTCCTCCTTGAGGAGCTTGCGGAGACAGGCCACTTGGCGCCGAGCGCGTCGGTTCCGGGGCGTTGATGCGCTGGGGCGTGCCGTCGTAGCAGTCGAGTGCCAGGCCGAAGGGGTTGCGCGCGGGGTCGATGTCCACCTTGGTGACTTTCACGGGGTAGCGCACCAGGGCGCGCTTGACTTGTTCCGCGCCGTAGTACTCGTCCGCGGTGATGTCCAGCGTCACCACCCAGTCGCGATCGGAGATCGTGCGCACGCGCGCCGTAGGGTCGTCGCCGTAGCCGCGGCCAGGGATTTCGTAGATGCCGCGCACGCGCTGGCGCAGCTCGCCCGTGCTGCGGCGGTAGTCGTAGTCCGCGCGCAGGAAGGCCTGGCAGGACGGGGTGAGGTACGGCGAGAGCGTGTGAAGGTTGCGCGGGTAGTCCTCTTCGCCATTGGTCGGCCATCGGTTGAGGGTCTGGAACACGTAGAACGTGAACGCATAGACCGATTCGGGCGGCACCTCCCACCACTTGCGGGTGCTGCCCGAGCGCAGGTCAGGCGGGACGTGGATGGTCAGGTCGCGCGGCGCGCTCCACCAGCCGCCACCCATGACCAGGGCGACGATGACCAGGGCACCGGCACCCAGGCGAAGCGTCCTGATGTGCGCCTGCAGGTGGGTGATCTCGTTCTTGAAGCGGCTCATCGTGCGCTCCTTGAAGCAGACCGCCGGGTGGTCCAGAAGCCGGAGCGCGAGATCAGCACATGGCCACCGACCCAGCCCGCCATCAGCGGATGGCGCGTGGCGATGCGCCATTGCAATTGCCGATACAGCCAGGTGTCGGGGCGCCCGCGCTTGAGGCGGCGCAGGATGCCGCCGCCGATGAACACGCCCAGCGCCACGCCCAGGACGACGAACGTCGGTGCCAGCGCGATCGTGCGGAACACCCAGGACAGCGGCGTGCCGACCAGCAGGCCGGCGGCACCGGACAGGCCGCAGCAGATCCACAGTTCGTCGGCGGTG
>NZ_AQPL01000652.1:0-2913 GCF_000395345.1 Cupriavidus sp. WS
TCTACCGGGTTGACCAAGGTCAATGAGTTTTTTGCGGAATCGGGGATGGTTTTTCCGGCGCGACAGGAAGGCGCCGCGAAAGCGACGAGGGCGGCGGCGCCGGCAGGCACGGCCGCCCTCGAAAACAGGCAGTGGCGAAGATGCAGCCCGAGGAAAGCAGCCCGAGGAAGCAGCCCGGAGCCACCCCGTTCAGGCCGGTCAGGTGGTCAGGTCAATGCCAGATCAGCATCGCGCAGACCGTGGAGACGCCGAGCCCGATCAGCACCGGCAGCAGCAGCGCGCGCACCGCGTCGAGCACCGGCACGCGCGCGAAACCCGCCACCGCGATCAGCGAGGACCACGCGATCAGCGTGCCGCCGCCGGTCCAGACCGCGCCCATCTGGCCGATCGCCGCCAGCGTGGCCGAATCGAAACCGACCACCGGCCCCAGTGCGCCGGCCAGCGTGCCGGTCAGCGGCAGGCCGGCGAAGCCCGAGCCGTCGATGCCGGTGATCATGCCCACCACCAGCACGCCGAAGGCGACCAGCACGTGGTTGTCCGGAATCATGTGCTGGTAGGCCTGGATCAGCTCGAACAGCAGGCTGGGCGCGCGGTCGGCGCTCACGCCCAGGATCTGCGCGGCGGTCTCGCCGGCGCCGACGAAGAAGAAACCGGCGATCGGCAGCACCGAGCCCATCGCCTTGAAGGCGAACACGAAGCCGTCGGTGATGTGCTCGGGACAGACGTCGAGCATCTTGCGCGGGCCTTCGGCGGCCAGCGTCGCCAGCATCATCAGCACGGCCGCCACGCCGCCCACCAGCGCCGCGGCGTCGCCGCCCTTGAGCTCGGGCAGGCCGGTGCCCATCTTGGGGAGCACCATCACCGCGACCACCGCCAGGAAAGCCAGCGGCGTGACGATGGCGAAGCACTTCGACCACTTCACGCGGCGCTGCGCCACCATCGACAGGCTGCGCTCGATGTTGGAATCGGTGACGAGCGGCTCCTCATGCTCGGTGCCGCGCGCGATCTCCGCCTTGTCGAAGGTGCCGGAATGCTCCAGTTCGGCATCGGTGCCGCTGGCGCGCGCCTGCCACTTGGTCAGCAGGCTGCCGCTGGCCGGCACGATGTGCCGGCGCATCGACAGATACGCCAGCGTCAGCGCGATGCCGCCCGTGATGATCGACAGCACCAGCGCGCGGTCCGCCACCACCGCGGCGCTGACCGCGGCGCCGGCGGCCTTGGCACTGATGCCCGGCGCCACGCCGATCACGTAGTCCGACGACAGCGCCATGCCCTGCCCTGCGATGGCGATGGCCATCGCGCCGGCCAGCGGCGGCAGCCCGGCCGCGATCGCCGCCGGCAGCAGGATGGCGGACACCAGCGGCACCGCCGGCGTGGGCCAGAAGAACAGCGAGATCACGTAGGTGATGCCGGCCAGGATGAAGAAGGCGGAATGCCCGTTCTTCATCACCACGCGGAATGGCTCGACCATGCGGATGTCCGAGCGCAGCGTCTTGAGCGAATTGAGCAGCGCCGTCATGAAGGCGATGACCAGGAAGATGTTGAACAACTCCTTGGCCGCCACCAGGCTGGCCGAAAAAATGCCTCCGAGCGCCGAGACCGGGCTGCCGGTCAGCGCGAACACCACCAAGAACGTACCCAGAATCGAGGGTACGACCACGTTGGCCCGCAGGATCATGGTCAGGACGATGACCGCCACGCCCAGTAGATAGATCCAGTGTGCCGCGCCAATCACTGCTTCGTGTTGCATGTATTCCCCTTGGATCCTTGCCTGTAGAGACCTGTGTGCTGTTTTCTCTGGGTGCTATCGCTGCCCCATTAACGTATACTATATTCTTGATCGAGGTCAAAACAAGCGAAATCTGAAAGGATTAGGGAATGCCCCCGGATTGGTGCGAACCCTTATATTTCCGCGCTAAAACAGGGATTTCCAGCACCTTTTGAGAGCAGGCCTACGTTATGTGCGTTTCCGGCAGATGCCTTCATCCAGTATTTTATGTAGACTGTATACAAATAGACGTAAGAAAGCGCAGCCGGCGCCTGTTGCCGGCCCGTTCCCGCCGCCCCGACCGCACATGACATCCGCATTTCCGCCTCCCGCCGGCGTCACCGCCCCGCCATCCGGCCCGATGGGGATGCCGTGCGCAGCCGGTTCCGACCCGATCGACCCCCACCTCATCCATTGACCCATCGCGCCCCCGCGCCATCCGAGGAAACACACCATGCTGCATATCACCGACGAGATGATCGACCGCCACGTCAGCCCCGCCGACGTCCAGCAAGTCATGCTGGACGCCTTCCGCAGCTTCGGCGAAGGCAAGGCCGCCATGCAGGAGCGCATCCGCACCGAGGCCGGCGGCGTGAAGCTGTCGACGCTCGGCGCCGTGATCCCCGAGCAGCAGGTGGCGGGCGCCAAGGTGTACACCACCATCGACGGCCAGTTCTCCTTCGTGATCCTGATCTTCTCCACCGAGGACGGCCGCCCGCTGGCCTCGTTCGATGCCGGCGCCATCACCCGCCTGCGCACCGCGGCCTGCTCGGTGCTGGCCGCGCACCACCTGGCCCGCGCCGGCGCCGAGGTGCTGGCGCTGTTCGGCGCCGGCACGCAAGGCGTGCAACATGCGCGCCAGCTCGCCGCGGCCCTGCCGCTCAAGCGCATCCTGCTGTCCGACCCGTATGCCCATGCCGCCATGCCGGAGCGCCTGGCGCAGTGGTGTGGCATCCCGGTCGCCTTCGCCGAGCCGGACGAGGCCGTCGCCCAGGCCGACATCGTGGTCACCGCCTCGCGCTCCACCACGCCGCTGTTCTCGGGCCGCTCGCTCAAGCCCGGCGCCTTCGTCGCCGCGATCGGCTCGAGCCTGCCGCATACCCGTGAACTCGACGACGTGGCGCTCGCGCGCGCCAGCAAGCTGG
>NZ_AQPL01000653.1:0-347 GCF_000395345.1 Cupriavidus sp. WS
AACTCGACGACGTGGCGCTCGCGCGCGCCAGCAAGCTGGTGGTGGAGTGGCGGCCGCAGTCGATGCGCGAGGCCGGCGACATCGTGCTGGCCGATCCCGCCGCGCTGCCGGCCGACAAGATCGTCGAACTGGCCGACGTCGTGACCGGCAAGGTCCGGCCGCGCGCCGGCGAGGCGGACGTGCTGATCTACAAGTCGGTCGGCGTGGGCCTGGAGGATGTGGCGCTGGCGGGCTTCGCCTACCGGAAGGTGCGCGAGGCGGGTGAACTCAAGGTCGCCTGAAGCGGAAAAACGCGCCGGGCGCCGAAAAAATCCGAAAACCGGGTTGACCTTGGTCAACCCGGTAGA
>NZ_AQPL01000654.1:0-2481 GCF_000395345.1 Cupriavidus sp. WS
TGGTGCACGGCGAGGCCATCGGCCGGCGGCGCTTCTCCCTTGCCCAGCGCCAGCAGCGCCGAGCGCTCGCCGGCATCGAGCAGCGCCACCGCGTCCAGCGCCACTTCGGGCGCCTCCGCCAGTTGCCGCAGCAGCCGCAGGTAGTGCGCGCCAAGCCGCGCCACGGTGGCGGCGTCGAACAGTTCGGCGGCGTAGTGGAAGCAGGCGCTGATGTGCCCGTCCGTGCTTTCGCGCGTGTCCAGCGTCAGTTCCAGCGCGGTGCTGCGCTCGCCGATGGGCGCGGTCTCCAGCACCAGCCCGGGCAGCTCGGCCAGCGCGGCGCGGTCGCTGCGGCGGTGGTTGTGTACCACCTGGAACAGCGGGTTGTAGCTCATGCTGCGCTCGGGCTGCAGCGCGTCCACCAGTTGCTCGAACGGCAGGTCCTGGTGCGCCTGCGCGCCGAGCACGGCGGCGCGCGCCTGTTCCAGCGCGGCGGCCAGCGGCTGGCGGCCGTCCAGGCGGCCGCGCACGATCTGGGTGTTGACGAACAGGCCGACCACGCCTTCGGTCTCGATGCGGTTGCGGTTGGCCACCGGCACGCCCACGCACAGGTCGCGGCTGCCGGCATGGCGGTAGAGCAGGGCCTGGAAGCCGGCCAGCAGCACCATGAACAGCGTGGCGCCGTGCGCGCGCGCGCGCTCGCGCAACGCCTGCGCTAGCGTGTCGGGGATCTCGATGTCGAGGCGGTGAGCCTGGTAGACGGCGGCGGGCGGGCGCGGGCGGTCGGTGGGCAGCGCCAGCACGGCGGGCGCGTCGGCCAGTTGCGCGCGCCAGTAGGCCAGTTGCCGCTCCTGCTCGCCGGCTTCCAGCCAGTTGCGCTGCCACGCGGCATAGTCGGCGTAGCCGACCGGCAGCGCCGGCAGGCTGGCGGCATCGCCCAGCAGGTGCGCGCGGTAGCAGGCCGCCAGCTCGTCGATCAGCAACTGCATCGACCAGCCGTCCGAGACGATGTGGTGCATCACCAGCAGCAGCCGGTGCTCCTCTTCGCCCAGCCGCAGCAGGCGCACGCGCAGCAGCGGCGCGCTGCCGAGGTCGAAGGGCTGGCCGGCCAGCTCGGCGGCGATGGCGTCGGCGCGCGCGGCGCGGGCCTGCGGCGTGGCTTCGGCCGCGCCGCCCTGGTACAGGTCCAGCAGCGGCATGGCCAGCGCGGCGGCGGGCAGCACGCGCTGGCGCGCCTCGCCGGCGGCGTCGGCCACGAAGGCGGTGCGCAACGCGGCGTGGCGCTGCGCCAGCGTGGCGAAGGCCGCGCCCAGCGCCGCCACGTCGAGGCGGCCGCGCAGGCTGACGCCGCTGCTGATGTGGTAAGCCGCGCTGGCCGGCTCGAACTGGTGCAGGAACCACTGGCGCTGCTGGGCGTAGGACAGCGGCGCGCCGGCGGCATCGTCACCGCCTTGCGGCAGCGTAGGAATCGGCAGTTGCGAGAAGGCGATGCCCTGCTCGGCCATCTTGTCGAGGAACGCGCGGCGCTGCGCCGGCGCCAGCGTGGCAAAGCGCGCGGCCAGGCGGGCCGCGGTGTTGGCTTCGATCATTCAGACTGCCTCCAGGGTATTGGCGAACGCTTCCAGTTCCAGCAGCGCGCTTTCGTCGGCGTGGCGGGTCTGGCCGTCCAGCGCGGCGGCCAGCTCGGCCAGCGTGGCGGCGCCGAACAGCAGGTGCAGCGGCGCGTCGATGCGCAGTTCGCCTTGGATTCGGGATAGAAGCTGCACGGCCAGCAGGGAGTGGCCGCCCAGCATGAAGAAGTTGTCGTGGCGGCCTACCTGCGGCAGGTCCAGCAGCTCGCGCCAGATCGCCGCGAGCCGCGTTTCCAGCTCGCCCTGCGGCGCCTGCGCGGCCGCATCGGTGGCGGCGCCCGTGCTGGCCGGCGGCAGCGCGCGCCGGTCCAGCTTGCCGTTGGCGGTGAGCGGCAGCGCGTCCAGCATCACGATGGCGGCCGGCACCATGTGCGCGGGCAGCGTGGCGGCCAGCGCCTGCCGCAGCGCGGCGGGCGCCGGCGCGTGGCCAGCAGCGGCGACGGCATAGGCGACCAGTTGTGGTCCGCCGCCATTGCCGATGGCTTGCGCCACCACCACGGCCTGCCGCACGCCCGGCAGCGCGCGCAGCCGCGCGGCGATCTCGCCCGGCTCCACGCGGAAGCCGCGGATCTTGACCTGGTCGTCGATGCGGCCCAGGTAGGCCAGCACGCCGTCGGCGCCGCGCCGCACGCGGTCGCCGCTGCGGTACAGGCGCGCGCCGCCGTCCGAGAACGGATCGGGCACGAAGCGCCCGGCGGTCAGCGCGGCGCGGCCCAGGTAGCCGCGCGCGAGGCCGGGGCCGCCCAGGTAGAGCTCGCCGGCCACGCCGTCGGGCAGCGGCTGCAGCGCGCCGTCCAGCACGTAGGCCGTGGCGTTGCCCAGCGGCGTGCCGAGCGGCAGGCCCGGCGCCGGCGCGCCCGCCGGCGACGCG
>NZ_AQPL01000655.1:0-608 GCF_000395345.1 Cupriavidus sp. WS
CCGGCGCGCCCGCCGGCGACGCGCTGCCGGCCACGTGCAGCAGCACGCCCACGGTGCTCTCGGTCGGGCCATAGTGATTGACCAGCCGGCATTGCGGGCGCGCCGCGTGCAGGCGCGCGCGCAGCGCGGCGCCGGTGGCCTCGCCGCCCAGCAGCAGCGTGTGGGCCGGCAGCACGTCGGCCGCGCTGGCGCCCGCGGCGGCGGCGCCGTCCAGCAGCGCTTGCAGATGGCTGGGCACGATCTTCAGCACGTCGATGCGGTGGCCGGCCATGTAGCGCGCGAAGGCCGCGGCGTCGAACACGCAGCGGCGCGGCGGCAGGTGCAGCGCCGCGCCGCTGGCCAGCGCGCCGAACAGCACGGTGTGGCCGAGGTCGGCCGCCGGCGTCGACACCATCGCCATGCGCAGGCCGGGCGGCAGCGCGAGTGGCGCCAGCACGCCGTGCAGGTAGTTGCCGAGCGCGCCGTGGGAGATGCCCACGCCCTTGGGCTGGCCGGTGGAACCCGAGGTGTAGATCACGTAGGCGAGGTGGTCGGGCAGGAGCGCCGGCGCGGGGTCGTGGTGGTCGCCATCGGCTTCCTGCGCAGGCTGCGTCAGGTCGATCGTCTCG
>NZ_AQPL01000656.1:0-3211 GCF_000395345.1 Cupriavidus sp. WS
AAGCCTTTGACTTTGTCTTTGACTTTAGTCTTTTAAAGACTTTGAAGTTAAATTCGCTAAACCATTAACTCGAAGCCAAAAATCCGAACAAACAAATCCACCAAGAAAAACCCTTTAAGGAAACGCCGGCACCGCCGGATCCATCCCCGCAAACCTCGCCTCCGGATGCGAAGCCTGCAACAGCGCCTCGATCTCTTCGATGCGCCCGCGCGAGACGTCGACCATCAGCAGGATCTTCCCTTCCTCGATGTCTTTCTCGAACGCTTTGTGCCGGCTGTTCGGCGCCGAACAGCCGATCATGCTCGAGGCCCACGCCCCGAACGCCGCGCCCAGCACGGCCAGCACGCCGACCAGGCCCCATTGCGGCGTGTCGCTGACGATCGGGAACAGCGCCACCAGCGCGCCGGCGATGATGCCGATGCCGCCGCCCACCATGAGCCCCATCTCGGCGGCATGCACGATGTCGGAGGTCTGGAACAGGTTGGCTTCGTGCAGGCCGCTCATGTCGGCGCCGTCGCGCGCGATGAAGTGGATGTGCTTGTTCTCGACGCGCGCCAGGAGCAGGTCGTCCATGGTGCGGCGGGCACTCTCCAGATCGGGCAACAACCAGAAGATGCGTTTGCGCATGACTGTCTCCTCGCTCAGGTCACTCCAGGCCATCCCCGGGCCGTCCCGGCGGCGCCGTGCATGCGGAGCCGCCGTCACGCCGGCCGGACCTGCCAGGCGAAGGTGTATCCGTATCCGCCCCGGGGGACGGGTTTCTTCAGTTGTACGCCAGCCGCGTGGCCAGCGCAAGGCGGCCCCGGCCGCATGCCGGCCCGGCATCACCCGGCGCGCCGCCATGTGCGCGGCCGGCCTCAGAACGTGATCGGCAGCCGCAGCGTGACGGTCAGGTTGGGCGTGTCCGTGGTCAGCCCCGCGCCGACCGAGAGGTTCAGCGTGTAGCGGCTGTTGAAGCGGTACGAGTAGCCCACCAGCAAGGTGCCCTGCGTCACGCGCACCGAGCCCGGCACGGTCTGGCCGTTCTGCTTGGTCGGCCAGATGATGCTCTGGTCGTAGCCGATGCTGAACGAGGCATGCTCGTTGAGCGACAGGCCGATGCCGAAGTTGAAGCCGAAGATGTCGCCCGGGGCGATCTTGCCGAGGTTCTCCTTCTCGCCGTTGAGCACGGTGCGGCTGACGTCGTTGCGCGCGAAGTTGTGCAGGTAGCTGAAGGTGCCGAAGAACACCGCCGGGTCGCTCGGCAGCAGCCACGTGATGCCGGGCTGGATGGCCTGGAAGCCGGAGCCGGTGGGCAGGCCGAGCGGCAGGCCGGTGCCGGTGGTATTGCCCACGCAGCGCGTCACGCAGTCGGTCACGACGTCGAACGGGCTCTTGCCGGTGTTGGACTTGTAGCGCAGCCAGCCGACGAAGTACGGCATCTTCTCGTTGCCGTAGTTGAGCTGGTAGCGCAGCGTCGCCTCCACGTCGCCGAGGCCCTTGCCGCTGGCGTTGAAGACGTTGTCCATCGCGGTGCCGGTGAAGACCTCGCGGCTGACGGTGGAGCCGGAGCTCTGCACGTAGGGCACCTTGGCCTCGATCTCCAGGCGCTTGGTCAGGCCGTAGCGCAGCGCGATGGTCTCGATGTAGGTCGAGGTCTTGACCTCGCGCACGTCGATCAGCCCGATCAGCAGCGCCGGGATGATGGTGTAGCCGACCAGCGCCACGCGGTCGCTCGACGAATAGCCGTACTGGAAGCTCGGCTCGACCACCAGCTTGCCCGCGGGCGTGAGCACGCCGGGCTGGTCGAAGATCGGCGCGATCGCCGGCGGCGCGGTCTTTTCCTCGGGAGGCCGGCCCACCGGCTGCTCGTCGCCGGCCAGCGCGAACTGCGCCTGCGCGGCCTGCGCCGTGGCGTTCTGCTCCATCGCGGTGTTGCCGCCATCCTGCGCGCCGGGCCTGGGCGGCGCCGAGGCGGCGTTGGTGGCCGCGTCCTCGCCCGCGCTGGCCGGCGCGGGGCCGGTGCCGGGCGCGCGCTGGCCGCCGCGCTTCCTGGCCAGCACGTCGGTGCCGAGCACGCTGCGCAGCTCGCGGATGGTGGCCTCCTGCTCCGCCATCGAGCGCTTCATCGCCTCGAGCACGGCGGCCTGCTCGGCCACCTCGCGCCGGAGCTGCTCCAGCTTTGCCGCAGCCGGTCCCTGGTCTGGCGGAGTCTGGCCTTGCGCCATGCTCCCGAGCAACAGCAATGTCGAGCATCCGGCCTGCCGGATGCCGCGCAGCGACCCTGTTTTCATTTCGCCTTCCTCCCCCGGTCGGCGGACTGTTTGGTGCAGGAGTCCGCAACCTGCCTACCGCATACAGCCTCTCTTCTTGCGTGTGTTGCCTGCTGCCTGTTTCTTGCCTGCTTCTTGCCTGCTGCCTGTGCTGCCTGTTGCCTGTTGCCTGTTGCCTGTTGCCTGTTGCCTGTTGCCTGTTGCCTGCTGCCTGCTGCCTGTTGCCTGCTGCCTGCTGCTCGTCGGCTTGCCGCTCTCCATCCGCGCATGCCGCCCGCCGTCGCCGGCCGGGCTTTCAGCGCAGGCCCGTGGTGCCGAGCAGGGCGTTGGTCAATGTCTGGTTGGCCACCTGCGCGCGGAATGCCTGCAAGGTGTTCACGCCCGCATTGATCGTCACCAGGTTCTGTATCGACTGGTTGTTCAGCGTGTTCTGGATCACCGTCGCCGGCGACCCGGCCAGCGCGCTGGCGGCGGCGCTGTTGCCCGGCCCGTTCTGGATCAGGCTCATGACGCCGTTGGTCGTCACCGTGGCCGCGCCCGCGGACACCATCGCCGCCGGCAGGCTGGTCATCGCCGTGCCCGCGGCGCCGGCGCTGCCGCCCGCGCTACCGCTGCCGCCATTGCCGCCACTACTGCTGCTACCATTGCCGCCATTGCCGGCGGTGGCCGGATGGGAAGCCAGCGCGTTGTTGACCGCCGCCGCCCCGGCTCCCGTCGCCACGCCCAGCGCCGCCGCCAGCCGCGTGGCCTGGTCGGCGGTGATGCGGCTCAGGTTGGGAATGGTCAGACTGGTCGCCACCACGAGATCGCCGTTGATGTACACGGCGCGCTGGATGCCGAACGACACCTGCAGGTTGGAGCCCACGTCGAAGCCGCCGCGCAGGTCGTCGAGGCGGTCCTGCTCCACCGGCTTCCAGCTCGCCATGATGCTGCGCACGGCGCGCGCGGGTGGGGCCTGG
>NZ_AQPL01000657.1:0-3173 GCF_000395345.1 Cupriavidus sp. WS
CGAATGATCATTGCCCAGCTTTCGAAGTTCAGATGCTTGTCCACCAAGATCGCATCGCCTGCTGTGTAGCCAATGCCAGTTGGAGTTTCCCCCTCTGCAATCTCATGCCACTTTCGGGATAGATCAGATCGAACGGACAATGCCGATTCGCGGCGGCTTGGCGATACGTCTCCGGAGTACTTCAAGAACACTGATCCCGCAGGGAAATAAGTATCGAAGCAATAGAGAATAGTCGAATCCGGATCTTCCCACGAAATTAGTGTTACCGAGCCATTGGCATGTGACACGCGTTCGATAAACATGCTGCCATGCTTATCGTGCTTAGCCGCGCGCAATGTCTGCTCTCGCTGAACAATCAGCTCGTCAAAGCCCGCCTGAGTTTGAACATATGGCAGCGGTTCAATCTTCACTTTATTGTACTTATAACTCTCGATCAGCCTTGCATCACCTGGAACGTTTATCAGATGGCGCCCAATAGCACGGATTTTCCATCCTTCTTTCATGCTGACTCCTTCTTGTGCCATTGCGCCTGCTGGGTGATCTTGATGATGGCGAACATCGTGGCATAGAGGGAACGCTGATGCTTGTCGTCATAGCTCCCTTGGTGGTCATAGCAAAACTTACGATTCTGTTCACCGGGATTGCTTTGCCCATGCGCAAAGCTCCGTGCAATTCCGGCTTTGGCTGGGGCTGCACCGGAGAGGCATGGCACAGTGCCATCGCCAGGGCAATCGGGTTCTCCAATCGTCAGGCTATACCCGCTTGGCATTCTCAGCTTTCCATTCCCATCGTCACTGACTATGCTGATTTCGCTCAGATCAAGCGCTCCAATGCCAGCGCCCTCCCAAGCCACCTCACCCCATGTAAACCGATTCTTGCTTGCCATCATGCCCGTCCCCAACAACCCTCCCTTGTCGCTGTCGGTATCCCGCTGACCTTGAGCGCCGTAGTGAGAGTAGGTGGGTACTTTGTATCGCTTCTCGATGTCTCGGTGAAATGCTTTGACATCTAGAATCACCTCGTCTAGCGCTTCTCGTGATATCTCATCAAGCGGCTTATAGTCTCCAGTCTGCCCCGCCTCCGAACTCTTTCCCGCCGGATTCATCAACCCCAAGTTCGCATCCGGCACCAACCCATACCACGCCGGCGACAGATAGATCTCGCTATAGGGATCGCCATTGATAGGCAGCGGCGTCATGACGTCAGCGCCGGTCTTCTTGTCCCGTAACCTGAGCCAGGGCTTGCCATCGTTGTAATCGGCAGTAGGCAACAGCTCCAGCCCCCCTGGTGCTTGCGAAAGGATGGCAACCACATCTGCGGCGTTCCGGCCGAGAAATACTTGTTCCATTCCTTCGAATCCCGCACGCATGCGCTTATACGTGGCCGGTGCGCCCGTAGCCGGCTGCACACCGTGCGAGACACCGAGTACCTTTTCGCACTGGTGGATCTCAGTCAGCGACCGGCTCACCAGCCCACCCATCGAATGCGTGACGACGATGACCTGTTCCGCCATTACGCGACCTGGTTGCCTCCGTCGAATGCTGCACTGATTGTTTCCTTGTCCATCCGGCGTGTCCTCAGCAACAACCGTCTTGCCTTCGTTGTAATAGGGCAGGATCGTGTTCTCGATCAGGTCCTTGATGGCTGCGCCGGAGTCACGGTTGCTTTGCAGCCAGTTATAGCCTCCCGCCCAAACGTCGAACTGGTAGTTGGCCGCATGCAGGATCTCTTTGCGCGTCAATGCCTCACCACCCTCGGCGCCCCAATCGGCAGGCGCATCCTGTCCGAACTCCGCCGCCCAGTTCTTCAGGTCGGCCTCGCAACGCGTGAAGTCATACTCCGCCAGCGAATTCAAGAGGTGCTGCAATTGCCCCATGAACGGATGATAGGACGAACGCATCAACGCGCCCCAGCCCCGCGCCACCAGCACATTCTTTGGCAGCCCGCTCTGCCCGGCATCGATTGGACCGCTGGGATCGATCTCGACAGTCTCCGTGCCCAGATCACCGGCACGCTCTTTTGTATTCTTGAACGCATAGCTGAAGAGTTGCCCGATCGCATCCGCCGCACCTCGCAGGTCTGCATTGGGTGGCCGCCAGACGATGTTCTTCCCTTCCTTCTTTCTGAGATTGGTCCCCATGATGCCGGGCAGGAAAAGGATGGGAATCACGTAGGGCTTGGCAAGGATGATCTTCTCGCGCTGATCCTCTGCCGGCGTCAGGGTTGCCGAACTGTACTGATCGCCATCGTTGTCGACGACGCTATGGTAAAAAACGGGGCTCGATTCGGCCATGGTGTTGTTCGAGTATGCGGTTGGGCGGATCAATCCATCAGTCGGATACGAAGGGCTTCGACAAACAGGCTCTTCTGGAGTGGCGTCTTTCCCGCCGAGTCCGTCATCATCTTGAGCTTGGTGCCATCGCCGCGCAGAACCTCGACGCTCGTATTGGCAAGCGGCTCCCCCGTGGACGGGTTACGAATCACGTAGGCACCATGGAAGTTCGCGTGTTTCCACGTATTCATTTCCTGAGCCAGGGAACTCGGCCCTTGGCGGCTGAATGCAGTCGACTTGATCGTCCGCTCTCCGCGCGTTCCATCCTCGATCCCTGTCGATGTCATACGAAAGTAGGAGCCGCCACATTTGAGCAGCAGCTCATTCTTGGCCTCGATGACGACACGCCCGTTTGCACTGGTGATCGTCATATTCTTGTCTGCCATCAGCCGCATCTCATCGCTCTGTGCCTCGATCTCGACCTTCCCTCTTGAGGCGAACAGTTTGATGCCAAGTTTCTGCGCAAAGATGGATACCAGTTCGCCAGCCGCGACCGTGAAGCGCTTGAGCACACTGAGATCGGCATGGCCGCCCGACGTGGCGATCAGGTTCTCTGCCGCACTCAACTGCAAGTCGGCGCCCGATGCCAGCGCCATGCCCGCTGGTGCGCTGACAAGGATCCCGGCCTTCTTGAGTTCGTTCAGCGTGTCATCGAGCAGTGCCCTTTGCCTGTCACAGGCGGCTGCAACTGCTTGCGCGGCTTTCGCTGCCGATGCCAGCGCTTCGCTTTGCTGGAGCGCTCGCAGTAGCAGTTGCTGTGCGGCCACCATGTCAAGCTGTTCCCCGTCTGCGCCAAGCTGGTCATTCGCCGAAACCAGCAATCCCTTGCCGCCCCGGATCG
>NZ_AQPL01000658.1:0-3025 GCF_000395345.1 Cupriavidus sp. WS
CACACCATGAGCACGCATTTTTCCGGCGAAGGCAACATCGGGTCGCCCCCGGAGTACCGGGAGTTCCCCAACGGCAATGACGAACCCAGCCGCCTTCTGCGTCTGAACGTCTATTTCGACAATCCCATTCCCAAGAAGGACGGCACCTTCGAGGACCGTGGCGGCTTCTGGGCGCCGGTGGAAATCTGGCACCGCGACGCCGAACACTGGAAGAGCCTCTACCAGAAAGGCATGCGCGTGCTGGTCATCGGCCGCATGGAGCGCGAACCCTGGACGGACAACGAGGATCAGCCGCGCGAGACCTGGCAGATCAACGCGCGCAGCGTCGGCATCCTGCCGTACCGCATCGAGTCCGTGACCCTCAGCCCGAAGCCGCAGGAGGCAGAACAGCCTCCCCAGGCCGCCCAGGAATCGACGCCGCCGAAGGAGACGAAGCGCAGGAAGTGAGCCGGCAGGAGGGCGGCGACGAGGGCATATCTTCGTCGCCCTCCATGCTCCATCGAGCTATCCCCAGGGGATAGCTCCAGCGACGCCCATTGCCTTCCACGCGCTCCCGTGCATCGGGTCTTCCGGTCAGCACTTCTACGGCCACGCTCAATCTCCGCACACGCCATTCCATTCCGTGAAAGCGGTCGCCGCCGCGTGCGGCTTGTTTGCTGTCGGCCCGGCAGCCGCCCGACATCCTGCTGCTCAGCAACCCGATGAGCAACGAGACGTGGATGGACGAACATGCGGCTGTATCTGTGCGAGAAGCCATCGCAAGGCAAGGACATCGGCAGGATTCTCGGCGCCACCAAGCGCGGTGAAGGCTGCCTCACTGGCACTGGCGTCACCGTCACCTGGTGCATCGGCCATCTCGTAGAAGCAGCAGCACCCGAAGCCTACGACGAACAGCTCAAGCGCTGGTCCATCGAGCAGCTTCCCATCATTCCTCAGCACTGGCGGGTCGAGGTCAAACCAAAGACCGCCACGCAATTCAAGGTCGTCAAGGCGCTCCTGGCGAAGGCGACCCATCTCGTCATTGCCACCGACGCCGACCGCGAGGGCGAATTGATCGCCCGCGAGATCATCGAACTCTGCGGCTACCGCGGCCCCGTCGAACGCCTGTGGCTGTCGGCGCTCAACGATGCGTCCATCCGTGCCGCGCTCGGCAAACTCCGGCCCTCGGCCGAGACGTTGCCGATGTACTACTCGGCACTGGCTCGCTCGCGCGCCGACTGGCTCGTCGGCATGAACCTCAGCCGATTGTTCACGGTGCTGGGCCGGCAGGCCGGCTACGACGGCGTGCTGTCGGTCGGCCGCGTCCAGACCCCGACGCTCAGGCTCGTGGTGGACCGCGACCGCGAGATCGCCGCTTTCGTGTCCACGCCGTACTGGGCCATCGACGTGTCCCTGTCCGCCGGAGGCCAGGCTTTCACCGCGCAGTGGGTTCCGCCCGAAGCCTGCACCGACGACGCAGGCCGCTGCCTGCAGCAGCCGGTCGCACAGGAAGCCGCGCAGCAGATCCGTGCCACCGGCAGCGCCCAGGTGACATCGGTCCAGACCGAGCGCGTGCGCGAAGGACCACCGCATCTGTTCGACCTGGGCACCTTGCAGGAGGTGTGTTCCAAGCAGCTCGGGCTGGACGTGCAGGAGACGTTGGAGATCGCCCAAGCCCTGTACGAGACGCACAAGGCCACGACGTACCCGCGTTCGGATTCAGGCTACCTCCCCGAAAGCATGTTCGCTGAGGTGCCCACGGTCCTGGACAGCCTGCTCAAGACCGATCCCACGCTGCGCCCGATCATGGGCCAGCTCGACCGCTCCCAGCGCTCGCGCGTCTGGAACGACGGCAAGGTCACGGCCCACCACGGCATCATCCCCACGCTGGAACCTGCCGATCTCTCGGCCATGAGCGAGAAGGAACTGGCCGTGTACCGGCTGATCCGGGCACATTACCTTGCGCAGTTCTTGCCGCATCACGAGTTTGACCGCACCGTGGCGAAACTCGCCTGTGGCCAGCAGTCGCTGGCGGCGACCGGCAAGCAGGTTGTCGTCAAAGGCTGGCGCCTGGTTCTCGCGGAACCTCAGCCCGATGAGGACGGCGACGCCGCAGCGCGCAGCCAGGTGCTGCCCGCGCTGGGCGAAGGCCTGGCGTGCCAGGTGGCCGATGTCGATCTGAAGGCGCTCAAGACGCTCCCGCCCAGGCCGTACACGCAGGGCGAGCTGGTCAAATCCATGAAAGGCGTCGCCAAGCTGGTGACGGACCCGCGCCTGAAGCAGAAGCTCAAGGATACGGTCGGCATCGGCACCGAGGCGACGCGCGCCAACATCATCGGCGGGTTGATCGCCCGCGGCTACCTCGTGAAGAAGGGGCGTGCCATCCGCGCCTCGGACGCGGCTTTCACGCTGATCGACGCGGTGCCCGCAGCGATTGCAGACCCCGGCACGACGGCCGTGTGGGAGCAGGCGCTGGACATGATCGAGGCCGGACAGCTCACCCTGGACGTGTTCATCGGCAAGCAGGCCGCCTGGATTTCGCAGTTGATCGCGCAGTACGGCAGCACGTCCCTGTCCATCAAGGTTCCCCAAGGGCCGGCTTGCCCGCAGTGCGGCGCACCTACGCGCCAGCGCACCGGCAAGCGCGGCTCGTTCTGGTCGTGCAGTCGCTACCCCGACTGCAAAGGCACGCTGCCGGTCGAATCCGACACGTCCAAACGTAGGGCCTCGCACTCGCGCCGCAGCGGCCGCAAAGGTTCCTGACCGACCCCGTTCCCCGAGAGCCGTGCTCGCCATCGGCGGCGTGGCCCGTGTCCCGCACACCCTGCGGGACGCCCAGCGCGCAACGCCTTCTTGATCCGTGTGCGCGTCCTGCCTGGCCGTCCCCGGCCGCAGGACCTGAAGGTAGCTTCTCCGCGAACCGCGCCCTGCGCGTTCTGCTGATCTGCATTTCTTTCGCCGACTGCGAAGGGTCTCCCGATGGCTTTCCTAGCTACGCGAGCCACCCGGAGACCCTTCGTGGTCAGCGGTATTCGGTGCCGGTGCC
>NZ_AQPL01000659.1:0-2137 GCF_000395345.1 Cupriavidus sp. WS
GCAGCGCGCCGACCTGCTGCCGATGCTGCCGGGCGCGGTCGAGGTAATCGACCTGACGCAGCCTGTGCAGGAAACCGATGGCGCAGACCACGACCCCGCGCCGGTACTGCTGCCCGACCACCTCGCCTACGTGATCTACACCTCCGGCTCCACCGGCCGCCCCAAGGGCGTGGGCAACCGCCACGGCGCGCTGCACAACCGGCTGTGGTGGATGCAGGCGCAATACGGCCTCAACGCGCGCGACACGGTGCTGCAGAAAACGCCGTTCAGCTTCGACGTCTCGGTGTGGGAGTTCTTCTGGCCGCTGATGACCGGCGCGCGGCTGGTGCTGGCCGCGCCCGGCGACCATCGCGACCCGGCGCGCATCGCCGCGCTGATCGCGCGCCACGGCGTGACCACGCTGCATTTCGTGCCGGCCATGCTGCAGGCCTTCGTCGCCCACGACGAGGTGGCGGCCTCGTGCGCCACGCTGCGCCACATCGTGTGCAGCGGCGAGGCGCTGCCGGCGGCGCTGGCGCGGCGCACCATGACGCTGCTGCCGCACGCCGGCCTGCACAACCTGTACGGGCCGACCGAGGCCGCCATCGACGTCACGCACTGGACCTGCCGCGACGACGGCGGCAGCGCGGTGCCGATCGGCAGCCCCATCGCCAATGTCGACGCCCACGTGCTGGACGGCGCGCTGCATCCGCTGCCCGACGGCGTGGCCGGCGAGCTGTACCTCGGCGGCGCGGGGCTGGCGCGCGGCTACCTGGGCCGCGCCGCGCTGACCGCCGAGCGCTTCGTCGCCGATCCGCATGGCGCGGCGGGCGAGCGCCTGTACCGCACCGGCGACCTGGCGCGCCGCCGCGCGGACGGGCAGATCGCGTACCTGGGGCGGCTGGACCATCAGGTCAAGATCCGCGGCCTGCGCATCGAGCTGGGCGAGATCGAGGCGCGCCTGCTGGCCCACCCGGGCGTGCGCGAGGCGGTGGTGGTGGCGCCGGCCGGCGAAGGCCCGGCGCGGCTGGCCGCCTACGTGGTCGGCGCCGCCGGCGCCAGCCCGGACGTGGCCGAACTGCGCGCGTGGCTGGCGCAGGCGCTGCCGGACTACATGGTGCCCGCCGCGCTGCTGGTGCTGGAGGCGATGCCGGTCAGCGCCAACGGCAAGCTGGACCGGCGCGCGCTGCCGTCGCCGGAATTCGCCGGCAGCGCCGCCTTCGCGCCGCCCGCCGGCGCCGCCGAGACGCAACTGGCCGAGGCCTGGGCGCAGGTGCTGAAGGTGGCGCGCGTGGGCCGCGCCGACAATTTCTTCGAGCTGGGCGGCGATTCCATCCTGAGCCTGCAGATCGTGGCCAGGATGCGCGGCGCCGGCTGGCTGCTCACGCCCAAGCAGCTGTTCGAGCAGCAGACACTGGCCGCGGTGGCGGCGGCACTGGTGCCGCTGGCCATGCCGGCCGCCAGCGCGCAACCGGCGCCGCGCGCGGCCGCGCCGCGCACGCACCTGCGCAGCGAGGACTTTCCGCTGGCGGGCCTGCGGCAGGACCAGTTCGACGCATTGCAGGCGCAGGGGCTGGCGCCCGCCGAGGTGGAAGACCTGTATCCGCTCTCGCCGATGCAGGCCGGCATGCTCTACCACAGCGCCAGCGCGGCCGATGGCGGCGGCGCCTACGTGAACCAGTTGCGGGTGGACATCGACGGGCTGGACGCGGCGCGCTTCGCGCTGGCCTGGCGCGCGGCGCTGGCGCGCCACGACACGCTGCGCAGCGGCTTCCTGCAGCGCGGCGAGCAGCCCTTGCAATGGGTCGCGCGCGAAGTGGAACTGCCGGTCACGCACGAGGACTGGTCCGCGCGCGCCGCCGGTTGCGAGCCGGCGCTCGACCGCTTCGCCGCCGACGATCTCGCGCGCGGCTTCGACCTCGAGCGCCCGCCGCTGATGCGCCTGGCGCTGATCCGCACCGGCCCGCGCCGCCATCACCTGGTCTGGACCGTGCACCACCTGCTGCTCGACGGCTGGAGCACCGCGCAACTGCTGGGCGAGGTGCTGCGCCAGTATGCCGGCGAGGCGGTGCCCGCCGCCGCCGGCCGCTTCGCCGACTACATCGGCTGGCTGCAAGGCCGCGATGCCGGCGCGGCGCAGGCGTTCTGGAGCGCGCAG
>NZ_AQPL01000660.1:0-839 GCF_000395345.1 Cupriavidus sp. WS
CTGCAAGGCCGCGATGCCGGCGCGGCGCAGGCGTTCTGGAGCGCGCAGCTGCGCGGCTTCGACACGCCGACGCGGCTGGCCGAGGCCGTGCCCGCGCCCGATGCCGGCAGCGGCTACGGGCTCCTGCAGCACGAATGCGACGCCGCGCAGACGGCGCGGCTGGCGGCCTTCGCGCGCGCGCAGAAAGTCACCGTCAACACGCTGGTGCAGGCCGCGTGGCTGCTGCTGTTGCAGCGCTATACGGGCCAGCGCCGCGTGGCGTTCGGCGCCACCGTGGCCGGGCGCCCGGCGGAGCTGCCCGGCTCGCAGCAGATGCTGGGCTTGTTCATCAACACCCTGCCGGTGATCGCGGCGCCGCGCCCCGAGCAGGCCGTGGGCGACTGGCTGCGCGAGCTGCAGGGCTTCAACCTGGCCGCGCGCGAGCACGAGCACACGCCGCTGTCCGACATCCAGCGCTGGGGCGGCCAGCCCGGGCAGCGGCTGTTCGACAGCATCCTGGTGTTTGAGAACTTCCCGCTGGAAGACGCGCTGGCCCCGGCCGCGCGCAGCGGCCTGGCCATCGAGACGCGCGCCAGCACCGGCCTGACCGAATACGAGATGGACGTGGAAGTGAGCCTGCGGCAGACGCTGCGGCTGGGCTTCACCTATATGCGGCGCGCCTTCGACGAGGCGCAGGTCGAGCGCATCCGCGCGCAGCTGCTGGCGCTGCTGGAAGCCATCAGCACGCGGCCCGGGCAGGCGCTCGGCTCGCTGGGCCTGCTGGCCCCGCGGGCGTCCGCCGAGCTGCTGGCGCTGGGCCAGGGCGAGGCGCCGCCCGCCGATGGCCTCGCCGTGCACCA
>NZ_AQPL01000661.1:0-1967 GCF_000395345.1 Cupriavidus sp. WS
GCCCGAACCACCAAAACCGCTCGAGCCTCAAGGCCCACGAAAGTCCGAACAAGGACCCTAAGCTCAAGCCACCAATCAAGTTCGAGCCTCAAGGCCCACGAAAGCTAGAACAAGGACCCAAATCAAGAACCACCAATCAAGCCCGAGCCGCCAGGCCCACAGCAGCCCGAACAAGAAAATCCCACCCCCATCCAAAAATGTATTGATACGTTCATTCACGCCCCCGTAATACGTACCCGCCACAATCCGCTCCCGTCCCATCCCTAGCGCTTCCTCCTGGCCGTCGGCGTGCCGGCTTCCGTTCGCCCATGCCCGCGCGGGCCGCGCTTTCCATTCCATGTCCAAGACCCTGCTTGCGTTGCTGATGACGTTGTCGTGCCTGTCCGCTTGCGGCGGCGACGACGACGGCGCGAACACCGTTGCCACGCCCGCGGCCCCCGCGCCGCAGGCGCCCGTGGCCGATGCGGTCATCCGCTGCGCGCCTGCCGTCAGCCCGAAATAAGCCAGCTCACCGGATCGCCGTCACATGTCCTCGAAGTCCCTGAAGAGTCGTCGCCAGTTTCTGAAGTTCGGAGCCGCTTCGGCGGGTGCCGCCGCCGCTTCGATGGTGCTGCCGCAAAGCATCCGCGACGCGCTGGCCATTTCCGCCAACCGCCGCACCGGCACGCTCCAGGATGTGGAGCACATCGTGGTGCTGATGCAGGAGAACCGCTCGTTCGACCATTACTTCGGCACCATGAACGGCGTGCGCGGCTTCGGCGATCCGAAGCCGGTGCCGCTGCGCAGCGGCAGGCCGGTGTGGTACCAGCCGGCCGGGCGCAACGCGGATGCGCGCACCGGCTATGCCAACGTGGGTTATGCGAACTGGCCGAAGACGAGCCAGTGGTACGAGAGCGATCCGGTGCTGCAGGCGCAGCAGAAGTACGTGCTACCGTTCCGCCTGGACACCACCACGACCAACGCGCAGCATCTCGGCGGCACGGACCACAACTGGAAGCTCGAGCAAGGCATCTGGAAGCACTGGGACGCCTGGGTGCCGCTGAAGAGCCGCATGTCGATGGGCTACTACGATGCGCGCAAGGACCTGCCGTTCTACTACCAGCTGGCCAGCGCCTTCACCATCTGCGACGCCAACCATTGCTCGATCTTCGCCAACACCGAGCCCAATCGCCAGTACTACACCAGCGGCGCCAGCGTCTACACCATGAGCGGCTACCAGGCCGGCACCCGGAAGCGCCTCAAGGGCCAGGAGCTGGACAACAACTGGACCGCCAACATGGACCTCGACGAGGCCTGGGAGGGGCTGACCTGGAAGTGCTACGCCGAGCGGCTGCAGGAAAAGAAGATCGACTGGCGCGTGTACCAGGCGTATTCCAACTACGGCTGCAACTCCGTCGCCTTCCACAAGACCTTCCGCAAGCTCGACAAGCAGTCCGACGAGTACCGCCGCGGGCGCGCCTACGTGGGCAACAAGCTGGCCTCGAACGAGGCCGCCTACGACGAGGAGCTGGCCAACGCCATCGCCCAGGACGTGCAGAACGGCACGCTGCCGCAGGTGTCGTGGATCATCTGCCCGGATGCCTACTGCGAGCATCCGGACGCCTCGCCGGCGGCCGGCCAGGCGCTGGTGGACAAGCTGCTCAAGGCGCTGACCTCGAATCCCGAGGTGTGGGCCAAGACCGTGTTCATCATCAACTACGACGAGAACGACGGTTTCTTCGACCACATGCCGGCCTACGTGCCGCCGGTCAACACCGCCATGTACGGCTACCAGGGCCAGAGCACGGTGTCGGTGGACGAGGAAAACTACAACGGCGTGCCGATCGGCCTGGGGCCGCGCGTGCCGATGATGGTGGTGTCGCCGTGGAGCAAGGGCGGCTGGGTGTGCTCGCAGGTGTTCGACCACACCTCGGTGCTGCGCTTCATCGAGGCGCGCTTCGGCGTGCCGTGCGAGTACATCTCGCCGT
>NZ_AQPL01000662.1:0-993 GCF_000395345.1 Cupriavidus sp. WS
ATCGAGGCGCGCTTCGGCGTGCCGTGCGAGTACATCTCGCCGTGGCGCCGCGCGGTCTGCGGCGACCTGACCTCGGCCTTCGATTTCACCAAGCCCAACGGCGACCTGCCCACCGACCTGCCCAACACCACGTACTACAAGGCGGACGCCGACGCGGCCCGCACCCGTCCGAGCCCGGCGGTGCCGTCCGCGCCCACGCGCCCGGTGCAGGAGGTCGGCCAGCGCCGCGCGCGCGCCCTGCCCTACGAGCTGTTCGCGCACGGCCGCGCGGATGCCGACGGCAAGCGCTTCTGGATCGATTTCGCCAACACCGGCGCGGCCGGCGCGGGCTTCATCGTCTATGCCAACGGCGCCACCAGTTACGCCGAGCCGGACAAGCCGCACGACCAGGACGACACGGTGTTCCCGCCCGCCACCTTCGACGCGCTCAACAACGGCGGCGGCGTGTGGCAGTACACCGTCGAGGCGGGCAAGAGCCTGTCCGACAACTGGATGCCGCAGCCGGCCGGCGCGCAGGACGGCCGCTACGATCTCTCCGTCTACGGCCCCAACGGCTTCCTCAACCAGTTCCGCGGCAAGCTCGGGCAGGCCGGGCCCGAGGTGGCGGCCTGCTACGACATCACCAACGGCAAGCTGCTGCTGACGCTGGTCAACCAGGGCAAGCAGGCGTGCGTGATGTACGCCGCCAACGGCTACGACAGCGCCGACGCGCGCACCTACCATCTCGCGCCCGGCGCCTCGCAGCAGGACAGCTGGGACCTGAGCGCGACCAGCCAGTGGTTCGACGTGCGCCTCACCACGGACGCCGGCGACGGCTTCCTGCGCCGCTTCGCGGGCCATATCGAAACCGGCCGCCACAGCCTGACCGATCCGCGCATCGGCGGCGCCGCGGTGGACATGCTGTGAACCGCGCCCGCACAGGAACCGTCATGAGCAAAATCGGAACGCGCGCCATGCGCACTCTCGCGGCCGGCGCGCTGGCGCTGGCCACGC
>NZ_AQPL01000663.1:0-2941 GCF_000395345.1 Cupriavidus sp. WS
TGCTCCCGGCTTTTTTCTTTTCCGCTTTCTTTTTTTGTTTCCCGCGCCTGCCGCTTTTCCCCGCTTTTTCGTTGCCGCTGCGCGCGCCTCTTGTCCGCTTCGGTGTCTGCGTCGTCCCGACATTGATACCGCATCAATGTGACAGATGTCATCGGCACGATCGGCCGCCGCGGCATCTCGGCACGCCATCCTCGCGCGCAAAAAAAAGCCCGCAGGTCTGCGGGCTCGGGAAGGGTCAGGGGCGTTCGGGGAACGTCCCGGGGACAAGTGTGAATACATTGGAAACATGATGCTGCCCCACTCGAGTGGGGTCGCGCGCACGTGGCATTCCGGTCCTGCGCGCGCGGCGCCCGCCGCGCAGGCTTACGCCGGCGTGCCGGCGCGCTCGAACAGCGCGCGCGCCAGGCCGCGGTGCTGCGCCAGCACGCGCGGCAACTCCGCGCTCAGCAGCTCGCCGCCGCGCACCACCACCTTGCCGTTGATGACGCTGGCGGCGACGTTGCCGGGCGTGCAGAAGACCAGCGCCGCCACCGGATCGTGGCCGGCGCCGGCGTAGGCGACCGCGCGCATGTCGAAGGCGACGAAGTCGGCCGACATGCCGGGCGCCAGCGCGCCGATGTCGTCGCGCCCGAGCACGCGCGCGCCGCCCAGCGTGGCGATCTCCAGCGCCTCGCGCGCGCTCATGGCCGCGGGGCCGTAGCCCACGCGCTGCAGCAGCATGGCCTGGCGCGCTTCGCCAAGCATGTGGGCGCCGTCGTTGGAAGCGCTGCCGTCCACGCCCAGCCCCACCGGCACGCCCGCGTCGCGCATCGCGCGCACCGGGGCGATGCCCGACGCCAGCCGCATGTTACTGCACGGGCAATGGGCCACGCCGGTGCCGGTGCGCGCGAACAGCGCGATGCCGTCGCCGTCGAGCTTCACGCAGTGCGCGTGCCACACGTCGGGACCGACCCAGCCGAGTTCTTGGGCGTACTGCGCCGGCGTCAGGCCGAAGCGCTCGCGCGAATAGGCGATGTCGTTGTCGTTCTCGGCCAGATGGGTGTGCATCGACACGCCGTAGCTGCGCGCCAGCCGCGCCGACTCGCGCATCAGGTCGCGCGATACGGAAAACGGCGAGCACGGCGCCACCACCACGCGCAGCATGGCGTGGCGCGAGGCATCGTGATACCGCTCGATCAGCCGCTGGCTGTCGGCGAGGATGGCGCCCTCCTCTTCCACCACCGAGTCGGGCGGCAGGCCGCCCTTGCTGCGGCCGACGCTCATCGAGCCGCGCGCGGCATGGAAGCGCATGCCCATGTCCGCCGCCGCCGCGATGGCGTCGTCGAGGCGCGCGCCGTTGGGGTAGAGATAGAGATGGTCGCTGGTGGTGGTGCAGCCCGACAGCATCAGCTCGGCCATCGCGGTGCGCGTGGAGACATCGATCATCTCCGGCGTCAGGTGCGACCACAGCAGGTAGAGGCTGCCCAGCCAGGAGAACAGCTCGGCGTCCTGCGCCGCCGGCACCGCGCGCGTGAGGCTCTGGTACATGTGGTGATGCGTGTTGACCAGGCCCGGCGTGACCACATGGCCGCGCATGTCGAGCACCTCGGCCCGCCCCTCGTCGATCAGGCGGCGGTACTGCGGCGGCAGGTCCGCGCTGGCGCCGACCCATTCGATGGCCGGGCCTTGCGCCACCAGCGCGCCGTCGGCGATCTCGCGGCGCCGTTCGTCCATCGTCACGAGCACGTCGGCGTGGAGCAGGATCAGGGGCATGGCGGCATCTCCGCAGCGGTTGTGGAAGGCCCGGGCAGTCTACGGCGCCGGCCGCGCCCGGCAAAGCATCGAATTGCGCCGATGCTGTGCGCAAAATCAGCACAGCGCCGGCCGGAGATTTGCAGGCTAGCGCGCCGCGCCGAACACCTCGGCCAGCGCGGCGCCGATGCGCTCGGCCATCAGGCCGGCGGCGGCGCCTGGCTCGCCGCGCGCCCGCGCCACCAGCCGCAGGGTCTGGCGCGGCAGGTTGCCGTCGCGCAGCGGCAGCCACGCGAGCGTGCCGCGCGCGCGTTCGTCGAGCACGTCGAGCGGATTGAGAAAGGCGATGCCGTCGCCGAGCATGACCAGGCTGCGCATCAGCGCGGTCGAGGTCGTCTCCGTGGCCGCCAGGACCGCCAGCCCGGCGCGCGCGAAGCCTTCGTCGAGCAGGCCGCGCAGCGACATCGAGGGCGCGGGCAGGATCACCGGCCACGCCAGGCATTCGGCCAGCAGCGCCGACGGCTGCGCCGCCAGCGCGTGGTCCGGCGCCACCACCGCGCCGACCGGCCAGTCGCTGCCGGCGAGGATGCGGAATGCGGCCACGTCGGGCAGGTCGTAGCCCAGGCCGAGGTCGGCGTCGCCGCGCTCGACGGCGGCGGCGATTTCCGCCACCGGCAGATCGAGCAGGCGCACCAGGATGCCCGGGTACTGCTGGCGGAAACCGTGCACCAGCGACGGCATCAGCGAGCCGGCCAGGCCGGCCGTGGTGGCGACCGTGACCTCGCCCTGGCGCATGCCCTTGACGGCCTCGATCCGGCTGCGCAGCAGCTCGTGCTCGCGCAGGGTCTGGCGCACGTGGGCCAGCACCAGCTTGCCGAGCGGCGTGAGCCGCAGCCGCTTGTTGATGCGCTCGAACAAGGGCGCGCCCAGCTCGGCCTCCAGATCCAGGATCTGCCGGTTGATCGCGGTCGGCGCCACATGCAGGTGCAGCGCGGCCTGGCGGATCGAGCCGCGGCTCACCACCTCGTCGAGGTAGCGCAGGACTCTGGCATGCATGAAGGGTTCTCCGTGTGCGGGGACTGGCGATGGCCGGAACGAGCGCATTGTAGCCGCCGCCCCGTCAACGGATTCACAATAAAATGCACGCAGCTATTGCGCGATCGAAAATGCCTTGATATAATTTTTGACTTCGTTGGGGCGTTAGCTCAGT
>NZ_AQPL01000664.1:0-769 GCF_000395345.1 Cupriavidus sp. WS
TGATCCAGAACGGGCGTGACCGCTATATGGGAGCCCTCTCCCAGCGGCTCGACACGCGCGGCCCGGTGCTCGCCGACTGGATCGGTGGATTGGTGAGCAGTCAACGCCGACGCCTCCCGCTCAGCGGCATTGTGTTCGCCCCATATCCGGGCTCTGCTGCCGATGCGGACGACGAGCCTGGTACCGACTTGCCCCTCTGGCAGTACCTGGGCGAAGCCGCCCGCCGCCAACCGGGCCGCCGGATCGGCTGGCATCCGGTCACGGTGTGCTCCACTCTGGCGTTGACGGCCATCGGCCTGTGGAGCGCCGGCATGCTAGTGTCTGGCGTACTGAATGGCCGCGACATGCACGTCGCCGGGCAGGCCGTGACCGGCATCCAATCGGCCCCGAATGCCGCCGAACGTCTGCGCGCACTGCTTGCCCTGCAGCAGCAGATCGAGCGCTACGAATACCGTACCCAGCATCACGCACCGCTCGCGACCCGCTTTGGCCTGAACCGCGACCCAGCCGTGCTTGACGCCCTGTGGCAGCCCTACGCGCAGGCCAGTCGCCGATTGCTGGCAACGCCGGTCCAACAGGACCTCGAGGCGTCGCTGGTGGACCTCGCGCAGATGCGCACCGACATGCTGGACGAGCAGACCAGCCGCTGGGCGCTGGGCGGTCACGAAGGCCTCAAGACCTACCTGATGCTGGCCGCCCCCGAGCGTGCCGACCCGGCCTTTCTGACCCCGCAACTGGTACGACGCTGGTCTACCGATGCCCGCATCAC
>NZ_AQPL01000665.1:0-1775 GCF_000395345.1 Cupriavidus sp. WS
CGCTGACCCGGCCTTCCTGGCCCCGCAATTGGTACGACACTGGTCTACCGATGCCCGCATCACGCCGGGCGAGCGGCAGGACCTCGCCGAACGCCTGCTCAGGTTCTATGCCCAGCACCTCAAGGCGAACCCGGACTGGCGCATCGAACCCCGCCCGGAACTCGTGGCCGGCGCTCGCCAGACCCTGCTGGCGGTGATCGGGGAGCGCAACGGCGAGGACACCATTTACCAGGGCATCATCAATGCCTTCGCGAACAACGGCGGCAACAAGTATCCGGACGCGACCCTGGTCTCGCTGACGGCCGGCGCCGATCCCCGCGGGCTGGTGCGCGCCACCGCGATCGTGCCCGGTATCTTCACGCGCCAGGCCTACGAGGGCCATGTCGCTCCCGCCATCGAGGCCGCTGCCAAGCGCAGCGAGATCGCCAGCGACTGGGTGCTGACCGACGGCAAGCCCCAGGCATCGCCGACAGAAGGCCGCTCCGCCGAAGCCCTGCAGGCTGCGCTGACCGAGCGGTACTTCGCCGACTACGCGGAGCGCTGGCAGGGCTTCATGAACAGCCTGCAATGGGAACCCGCCCCCACGCTGCCGGCCGCCATCGATCAGCTCAAGCTGATGGCCGATGCGCGCCAGTCGCCGGTGATCGCGCTGATGAAGTCGCTGGAATACCAGGGCGGCGCCGGCGCGCACAAGGATTCGCTGTCCGACACGCTGGTGGCCAAGGCCCAGGACTTGCTGGGCAAGAAGACGGCGGGACCCGAGGCGATCAAGCCGGACACGGCCGGGCCGCTGGGCGCCGCCTTCGGACCGGTGCTGCGGCTGGTGGGACAGGGCCAGGCCGCCAATGCAGGCAGCAGCAGCGACCTGAGCCTGCAACGTTTCCTCGACCGCGCAACGGCGCTGCGCCTGCGCCTGCAGCAGGTCAGCAACAGCGCGGATGCCGACGCGCAAGCCCGGCAGATGGCGCAGGCACTTTTCCAGGGCAAGGGATCGGAGTTGGCCGACACCCGGGCCTATGCGCAACTGATGGCGGCGAGCCTCGGCAACCAGTGGGCGGGCATGGGCGAGACGTTGTTCGTACGCCCGATCACGCAGGCCACGCAGACCGTGCTGCAACCCGCGCAGGCGAGCCTGAACGACGCCTGGCGACAGGGCATTGCCATGGCGTGGGGCAAATCGTTCGCCGGGCGCTATCCGTTCGCCGACAGCGCCAACGATGCCTCCTTGCCGGAACTGGCGCGCTTCCTGCGCCCGCAAACCGGCGTGATCGGGGCGTTCCTCGGCACGCAACTGGCAGGCGTGCTGGAACTGCAGGGCGATCAATGGGTGCCGGCGGCCACCGGCGGCCAGGCGCTGGCCTTCGATCCGGCCTTCCTCAAGGCGGTCAATGCCCTGCAGCGCATCGCCACCCGCCTGCTGGCGCAAGGCGAGCCGCAGTATCGCTTTGAGGTCAAGCCGATTCCCACGCCGGGCCTGACCGACACGGTGCTGACCGTCGACAGCCAGAAGCTGCACTACTACAACCAGCGCGAGACCTGGCAGGCGATGACCTGGCCGGCCAACAACCTGCAGGACCTGGGCACCCGGCTGCAGTGGCAGACCGAGCACGCGGGCACCAACAAGAGCTATGAGTTCGGCGGCCGCTTTGGCTTCGTGCGGATGCTGGAGCGGGCGCACGTCGAGCCGCTGGACAGCGCCGTCTATCAATTGACCTGGCGAGGCACGCCCGACACCAAGGGGCCGACGGCCGGCGAGCTTGAGCCGAGCGCTGCCG
>NZ_AQPL01000666.1:0-1073 GCF_000395345.1 Cupriavidus sp. WS
GGGGCGGTCCGATTTGGCATCTTCTGACATGATGAGCATGGAGACCACCAAACGGGTGTGGCAAGCCCGGCTTGATCCTCGGCGCAACACACCTTCCATTGGAATCTACTCCCATGTAAAAGACCGGTGGGGCATCTTCCATGCGCAGCCCTTTGTGCTCAATGAGCGCCAGGCGGGCGTGGCCATTGAAGGTGTCATCCGCCAAGAAAAGCTGGAGACCAGCCAGCTTGCTGTGGATACCCATGGCTACACCGACTTTGCCATGTCACATGCCCGTTTGCTTGGTTTTGATCTTTGCCCGCGGTTGAAGGAACTCAAACAGCGCCACCTCTTTGTGCCACGCGGCACCAAAGTGCCCGCAGAAATCGCTGCGGTGTGCGAAGCCAATGTCGACGTCGCTTTGATCGAAAAGCATTGGGATAGTCTGGTGCACCTGGCAGCCTCGGTCATGAGCGGACATGCCAGTGCGGTGGCAGCTCTTGCGCGGTTCGGTTCTGCCGCCCAGGGCGATCCAATCTATGAGGCTGGCGTGCAATTGGGGCGGTTGCTGCGTACGGCGTTTTTGGCTGACTACTTTGTCAAGGACGCTTTCAGGAACGAGTTGCGCCGGGTGCTCAATCGGGGCGAGGCTGTTAACGCCCTCAAGCGCGCCATTTATACCGGCCGGATCAGCCCGGCGCAGGCCAAACGTGTCGATGAAATGCAGGCTGTGGCCGATGCGTTGAGCCTGATGGCCAACATCGTGATGGCGTGGAATACCTCACAGATGCAGGCGGTCCTGGATCGCTGGTCGAACCGCCGCCAGGTCATTCCACCGGAACTGATCGGGAAGATTGCGCCCACCAGGCTGGAGAGCATCAACTTGCGGGGTGTGTTTCGCTTCCCGGTTGACCGCTATGCTGACCAAATCCTGCCTTCGCGGCCAAATGCATCGATAACTGGCACCAATGGATGAAACCGACCACGGTTTGACGCCACGAATCGCAGATTTGAAAGTGAACAGGAAAGTCAATGAAATCAACGATCTACCAACACCACCTCCGCGCCAGTGCTAGCTTTTCGTACCGTCACTT
>NZ_AQPL01000667.1:0-1712 GCF_000395345.1 Cupriavidus sp. WS
CTACCAACACCACCTCCGCGCCAGTGCTAGCTTTTCGTACCGTCACTTTATTGCACTGAAAACGAGGAGACCCCTCACCGGGCCGGTGGCCCTCGCCGCTGGGCTTTGCGGCCCTGACGGGCCTTCCTGGCCCGTTTCCGGGGCCTTCCCTGCCCTGCCCCACCGGCGCGGCCGTTGTGGACAGTTTCGGGACAAGTCGGCCGAGGCCGGCCGGCGCAGCCCTGACGTTGACACTTGAGGGGCAGCGGGGCCGGCGCGATGTTGACACTTGGGGGGCAGCGGCCGATTTCGGCCTGGTCGAGCCGTCCAGGCGGCCGCCGAGGCGGCCTAAGTGCCTGATCGGCATGGAGTTATCCACCGAAGTTGTGGATAACCCTGTTAGGAACCCTGCCCCGGTATTGACACTTGAGGGGCGGCCCTACTGACACTTGAGGGGCGCGGTTCTTGACACTTGAGGGGCAGCGTATTGACACATGGGGGGCTTATCCATTGACACTTGAGGGGCGGCCTCTTCGCGCTTTTCCTTGGCGTGACAACGGTTTACGCGCGTTTTTCGGTCATGCTAACCAGGTTTTTAACCGTCTTTATAACCTTTTTATATAACCAGGTAGTTTTAACCAGAGGCTGGCGAAAAAAACGGCAACACGGCCCAAGCTACCGCGCAGCATGACCGGCCGCCGAAGGGGGGAAACCCCCCTTCTCGATCCCACCCGGCCGCAAGCGGCCTCCCATCCCCCCAGGGGCTACGCCCCTCGGCCGCCTTGCGGCCTCACCCCACAATGGAGCGCCTTCGGCGCTACGGCTTAGGAGAGCCAGGCGCAAGCGCCTGGCGGAAGGCAGTAAGTTCGAGAGCTTGCGAGGGGGCAAAGCCCCCTCACACTCCCCAACCAGGTCGCCGCGGTTCGACCGGCCGCGCGATCCTCAAGCATCGCAGCAGCTCCACCGCCGCAGGTTTTACGCCAAGGAAGGGGGTCGGCCAGCTCGGCCGGTGGCGCGGAAAGCGCCCCTCAAGTGTCAATGAAACGTGAGACGCGGGGCCAGGCCCGCGCCGATCACAAGCCGAGTTCGGAGTGAGAGCCGAGGCGCACCAGGCGCAGCGTGTCGGCGTCGGGCTTCTGGTAGATCAGCACCAGGTCGGGCTTGACGTGGCAATCCCGGTGATCCTTCCAGTCCCCGGTCAGCGCGTGGTCGCGGTGCCGAGGTTCCAGCGGCTGGTCGTCGGCGAGCGCGACCAGGACGGGCACCAGGTCGGCGTCGAGCGTGGCCCGGTGCTGCCCTTTCGCCTCGCGCTTGTAGTCGCGCTTGAACTGGCCGGTGCGCTCAATCTGCCGCATGCAGATCGGCCATCAGATCGTTGACGGTGGCGAAGCGCGGCAGCTTGCCCTTGCGGGCTTCCTTCATCGCCTCGATGGTGGTGGCGTTCGGAATCAGCGGCTCGAAGGGCAGCGCCTTGTCCTGGGCCACCTTCGTGAGCAGCAGCCGCACCGCGTCGGACACGGTAAGGCCCATCGCGGCCAGGACGGCCGCCGCTTCTTCCTTGATCGCGCCGTCGATGCGCGTTTGTACGAGCTGGTTTGCAGCCATGATTGGTTCTCCGGTTGGGTTCGTGAATTACATTGTAATGCACGCCAAGGGAAAGGGCAAGGTTTAGCGGCTAAAACGTTTAGCTAAAGTGCTTGACGATTAGGACATTTTGCCCTAATATAGCACTT
>NZ_AQPL01000668.1:0-2686 GCF_000395345.1 Cupriavidus sp. WS
TACTCCGGTTCATCGACAGGCCCAGCCAGCGCAGCGACGGTGCATGCGAGGAACGGATCGCCGTCCTTTGGGGCGACGTCCTTCGGATGGCTGAGGTAGCCGATGCCGCGGGTAATCAGCTCGTGCTGCCTGATCGAAGCGAGTTCGGCCCGATCAAGCGGCTCTGCCTTGAGCAGTCGCGCCTTGAGAGACGCGCTGGCCTGGCCCTTGTGCTCACCCTTGTCGCGGATGTACGCATCGCCCCAGAGGTCGCCGAGGCGGAAGCGCACCAACGGGCGCTGCTTGGGATCATCAGCGCCGATGTAGCGCTCGACGAGCTTCTTGGCCTCGGCACCTGAGACCTTGACGTCGAAGTAGCGGTAGCTGGGATCCTTGGCGGAGCCAACCAGTGCAGCGATGGTGCATGCCAGGAAGGGCTGCGCGCGGCGGCCGCCCCTGACGGGCACTTCACGGGCACGCTGGATGTAGCCGATGCCCGAGGTGTGAAGGTCGAAATACGATTTCTCGTTTGACGTGGTGCTCATGGTGAATCTCCATTGGGATAAAGCGGAGACACACCGGCCCCACGCATGCGGGGAAAGGTGCGTAACCCCGCGGTGGGTTGATAAGGCGAAAGCATCCGCCACCAGGACCGGTGGCCGCTCGCGAATGGATGCGGTGCGAGCTGGCTCGGTCACGCAGTGGGAACTGCGCCGCAACCTCGAAGACCGATGGTTGCTTGGCATGTCGCTGACAACGTCAGCAGGCATGGGGTCAGCATGGCCAGGCCTCGCGCGCGCGACAGCAATCAATCGGCATCCGGGCATTTCCTTTTGTCCACGCCGCCCGGCGCCTGCCACAGGGACTTGGGATGGCGCAGGTGCTCGGGGGTGTCGGCACGGGTGCGGCTGGGACGGCTCCAGGCGCCGCCGCCGCGCATGCCGATCAGCCGCCATCCGGCGGCGCGCAGGCTGGCGCCGCCTTCCTCGGGCAAGGTGTAGGTGATCAGGCGCGTGTAGCCCATGGCCTTCGCCGCCTTCCAGGCGGCACCATAGAGCTTGCTGCAGGCGTTCGGCGCGCCATCGGTGCAGAGCCTAGTCACTTCGAGGGTCCAGCCGTCGTCCAGGTGTCGTGCGACAGGGCGGCCGACGATGGCCACACCGCAGACGCGGTCGCCACAGCCCAGCGTGACGGCCAGAGCGAACTTCGCTCCCTGTACCGGACGGTGGTGGCGGTGGTGCTCCTGCACGAAGGCATTGGCGGTGCGCAGCGAGACGGGCCGCAGTTGCAGCCGTGGCGAATCGTGCATGGGGTTGTCTCCGTTGGCATATCGGCCAAACAAGCCGACGAGGCAGGCCTTGGCGGCCAGAGACGAGCGCGCACGCGCCGAGATGGCCGCGGTGCGGAAAAAAGAAGGCCCCCGGGGTGCGGGGGCTGCGAAAGACGAACGGCGGCTGCCGCTCTACGTGGGAGGCACGACCTGCAACGACAGGTGCGTGGCGGTGGCCGATAGCATCAGATCGTCCGCGGTGTGCAGGATGCGAGCGAATACGCCGTCCTTCGGGTCGAAGTACTCGGCAAAGTCGTCGCCACCCAGCTCGCGTTGGGCGAGGTGCCACCAGTCATCGAACGGGTCGGTGTCTGGGTTGCAGCCGATCGCGTAGGCCAGCAGCTTCTGACGTCCGTCCGGGCGGCGCTTCCCGCGCTCGGCGAGGAAGTACACGCCATGGTCCTTGACCAGGACGGCGCGGCACTGGTTGGCGAGCGCTTCGGTTAGTACGGGGCGCAGGTCGGAGCCTTTGAATCGCAGTGACATGGATGAAATCTCCTGGATGGAATAGAGAAAAGGCCCTCCACCCGGATGGATGGAGAGCCTGTGGGGCACGCGGCCGGATAGGTTGAAACGCCGTGGCTGGGGCCTCGGGTCAGCCGTGGAGCCGCCTGGCTTCGCTGCGAGGCGTCATGCCGGGACGGCCTGGCGCCGCCGGTTCGCCTTTGCGTCGATCACGCTCACGTCGATCAGGCGCCAGCGCCCGTCGTCGATGAGCCGCGCCAGCACCTCACCGAGCATGTCGAAGTACACCTCGTCGTGCCGATCGACCAGCTCACCGTCGCGGCGCAGTTCGACCACGTAGGTGTCGCCGCCACGGTCGTAGAGGATCGTCACCTGGCCCTCGAACTTCGCGGTCGAGACCGTGAAGTTGATCGCCGGAGGCGTTTCGATGATCTTGGACGGTTTGGGATCGACCCAGGTGAAGTCGCGGGCGCTCGCATCGACCAGCATGTGGGTGATGCGCCGGAACCCGTCGGGCGCCGGCATTTCCTCCAACTGCTGAATGAGCTGGCCCAGTTCCATGCACTGCGGCGCGGGGATGGGCAGCTTGGCCGGTGCAGAACCGAGGATGTGCGTCTTGATGGTGTAGGGCTTCCCATCCGACGTGTACTCGGTGCGCTCTTCCGGCGTGTCCGCGCGCAGGCCATCGAAACGGCGCCGTGCGTAGGGCTGGACATGCACCTTGGCGCCCTCGCTGGGAACGGCGGTGACCAGGCTGGGATCGAGCACCGCGAACTCGCTGGGCTTGAGCTTGACGACGATGGCGTCGTCGTTGGCCGCGACCACCTTGCCGTCGAAGGGCTGAGGGTCGATGGCAAAGCCCAGTGTCGAAGACTGCGGCTGATCGTCGAACACGCGGTACTTGAACGACCG
>NZ_AQPL01000669.1:0-423 GCF_000395345.1 Cupriavidus sp. WS
GCGGTCACGCCCGTTCTGGATCAACTGCTCGATGCTGCGATTCGCCAATTGGTCACGCAGGGTCTGCAGCGCGGTGCCGATGGCGGTGGCGTCAGCACCGCGCGGCAACTCGCAGCCGATCACAGGTGTATCGCCGTTGGCGGTCACGTCTGCCTGGGCGACATCGAGCAGGTAGATCGGTGCAGACCAGTGCAACACCTCGGCGATGCGGACCAGGTGGAAGCCATAGGGGTGGTGGCCACGGTTCTGGGATGGCAATTGGGCCTCGCCGTCGGTCACGAGGACCACGGCATCGATCGGCCGGCGCCGGCGCAGCTTATAGATCTGCTTGAGCCATGCGGCGTCCGGCTGGCCGCCCTCGCCGCCCTTGCTCCATAGCAGCACCGCGTCAGGGGTGATCAGCCAACCTGGCTCGGCAAGATC
>NZ_AQPL01000670.1:0-2303 GCF_000395345.1 Cupriavidus sp. WS
GTCAGGGGTGATCAGCCAACCTGGCTCGGCAAGATCAGGAAGGAATTTGGCGATGGCATGGTCATCGCCGGTTAGAAGTAGCCAAGGTTGGCGATAGTGCCAGCGAAGACCATATTGCTGCCTCCCTGTCTGACGAAATCGCACCAAAGGGTCCAATGTCACATTCGTTCGACCATCGACGGTAACAATGCTCGCTTGCGTTGTACCAACCATCTCCGACGTTCGGGATCCCAGCCACCTTCTCAGCCCATTCAGTGCGTCCCACCAACGGCTCACGCGATCAAGCGATGCGAGAATGGCTAGCACGAGCGTGCCAACAGCCACCGCCGATAGCCAATAGCTTCGCGCTTCAGGCGTCTTGATGCCTATGGACTCACCCCATAGCCAGACGGCACCGGCAATCAACAGGGCAAGAACGAGTATCGAGACCAGGTCGATCCGCAGCTTCTTCATTGTTTGGTGAATATCCTCATGCTCGCGTATCGAGCCTGTCTGGAAAGGTCGACGTGAACGTCACCTGTCCTGTGAACCTAGACATCCATATACGATGAGCGCTGTGACGGCATCAGCCGCGGACTCGGCTCACAGCCACAGACACAAAGGTCATCGCTCAAAGCCGCTTGTCGCGCGTCAGGCCCCGTCATCACCAATCGCGGACCAACGCAAACGATCCGCCCCATCGTCTTGCAGACTGGACACCACACCAGATCATTCTCATAGGCCTGCTCACGGCCGCCCAGCATGTCGCCACCGTCACCGCCCACAACGACTCCACCCAGCGTGGTGAAATCCCCTTTCGTGATGTCGTAACGTCTCACCAAAATCCGCTCCCTATGCATCGTCCTCCGAAACGCTGAAGCGCCAACGAACCAACCGCCTTGGCAGCTTGACCATGGATCACGGCCAAGCCGCTATCTAGACTGGCCCCGTTTCGAGCGATTGCCGTCGAATCACCGCGACATCCACACCGTCCGGCTCGCCGACAAATACAAGCTGGTTTGGAGCGCCGCCGGACAGCGTTCCCGCCGAACACGCGATTGCGAGCCAAGCTGCTGCTGTCCCGGCATGTCCTGCGGTCTGATCGAGATCTACGGGCTGTGCGCCGAGTCCCATCTTCATGGCCTCGCTGTGCAGAGCGCCAGCCTTTGCCGCGTCGAGACCGGTCCGCCAGACACCCTTGATGCCCGCAGCCGTGATATCGCCCCATTTAAGAGCATGTGACAAGACGTCGTTCGACTGTTCAAAAGGGCCGTGTACTGGACGATGGAGGTTTGCCTGACGCATCACGGCCAACCTGCTTGCTGGTTCGTCTGGCATGAGCAGGATCGCCACGCCCGCCTCGGCCGCGCCAGAGGGCGGCGTGGCGCTCAGCACCGGATGCAGTTGAATGGCTACGATCAGCCTCGCGTGGCGTTCACCCTGGCCAGCAATCTCGTCGAGCCAGTCATCGAGAACACGAAGACTGGTTGGCTCAGTCTCTTCAACAATCTCCATGGCTCGAAACCGACGTTCTTGCCAGGCTTTCCGCCAGAGCGCCACATAGTCCTGCCTTCGCAATCCACCCGAGACCCAAAGACAAATGCCCAGACCAGTTTGCAGAGGTAACGCTCGAATTTGTACTGAAAGCTCGTCAAGCAGCTCTGAATACAGCCATCGCGTCACCTCGCAATGGCGCACCTCGTCTCTCTCTTTTCCACCGGGCACAGGCTGTACGCCAGGCACATCCAACCAGCGAGCCCTCACTGGATCGCCTTCGTTGGCGATGGGCTCCTGAGTAGCGATCCTGACCGTACCAGCCTGTATGCCGGCCAGTGCGTTCTCATTCCGATCCGACGAGATCCGATGAGCCGCACCGAGCACCGCCAGCGGACGCGCCGCCACGGCAAAGACGTGCGCGTTGTACCTGCGAATCGCTTCGTTGCGCATCAGAACGTCGAGCCTGCGGCCCTCATGATGACCATACCGGCGCAGCACTATCCAGGTAGGCAGCCCCACGGGGAAAAGGGCCAGGGTTAGCCAGAATCTCCATGTGTGCGTCGGCAAATGCTTCGGCCATAACAGGAGAACCGCCAATGCGCCTCCCAGTGCCATGGCAAGGAACGCGATCGCCCATACCACTCGCGACGGCCGCGTGGTCATCTCGGGCTCTTCTGTCGGCAGCAGCGAGAAATCAACAGCCATGTTCTGCTCCGGTCATTCCGTGCCAAACAAGACGAGGGGATGTGCCGCAAGCGCATGCGCGCGGTGACACCTGTCTGCGGCAGCATCGCGGGATTCGTAGCGCTTCTGGTGAACTGAAGGGA
>NZ_AQPL01000671.1:0-2633 GCF_000395345.1 Cupriavidus sp. WS
CGGGTGTGCGGGTTGAAGTGAAGCGCCTCGTCCACCGCGGTGATCGGCGTGAAGCCGTCCAGGTAGATGTTGTTGAGGTACTGGTCGCGGTAGGTCAGCGCCTGCCGTGCCTGCTCCTCGGTGAGGCCGTTGTCGATGAAGTACGCCAGCATTTCCTCGTCGGAAGAAACTTCGTCGTTGGACAAACTGCCTTCAACGAGCTTCAACAGCGAGGCGGAGAGCGCAGCCAGGATCGGGTCCATGTCGGTTCCTCCTGGCTCAGACCATCAGTGTCGCGGCGGGAGCCGTGACAGCCGTGGGTGTGCGCCGTCGTGCGTGGTAAGCGCGAACGCCTGCACGCCAGTCGGCGGACTGCTCCGGTGCGAGGTCCAGATAGGACAGCGGGCACGAGTAGTAGTACGGGTGCATGGACTCTTCCAGCGGCTTGTAGCCCCACTGGCCGCCGCTGCGTTCAAGCAGATCGCAGCGGATGAAGCGCAGGGACTGGCCCGGCGCCAGATCACGATGCACACCTTCGACCTTGGCGGTCATTTCGACCACGGACCACAGCACGTTGCCGCGCATCGCATGGGCGATGACCTTTGTGCTGACGCGCTCGGTTTCCCGCGGTTCGATCAGTTCCGCGATCAATTCGGATCGCGATTGGTGAGAGAAATACCAGCCCATGAGAGGCCTCCTGAAGAAGTGGGGCCGGAGGCCTCCCCGTGGGGAAGAACCCCCAGCGGGTGATGGAATGTCGCAGGTGCGGCGAAGGAGCCTATGCCTTGTCCTCAGTCCCAGTCGTCATCGTCGCGATCACAACCGGCCGGGCAGTAGCCGAACTCGATCCCGTGCGAGCAATAGCCGTGCTCCGCATTCCAGTCCTGGGTTTCCTGCCGTTCGGCAGGCGTTGCGTAGTCCCATTCCTGGGTGGCGATTTCCAGCGCGTGAGTGCGCTGGTCATGCGGCAACCGACTGGCTTGCGCGTCGATCTCCGAACTGAAAAGCGTGACCCAGTGATCCCAGGACAGGCCGCAACCACGCTGGGCATGCTCGGCGGCCGTCTTGCACACGGCGCGCCACGCGGTTTCGTCCAGCGCGGAACGGGGTGTATCGCAAGCGATGGTGGACATGATGGAGACCTCCAGAAGAAAGCCGAGGCCTCCCCCGCATGGCGAAGGAGCCCCGGCGGGTGGATGGAGAACACCGCGGATGCGGTGTCTGCGATCACGCAGGTTGCAGCTCGGCCTCGCGGCTCCACTCCTGCGTCTTGAAGTCCAGCGCGTAGCCCAGTTCACCCAGGCGGGCGATCTGCGCACGCAAAGCGCGGCGGTCGATGGTCGAATCTAGTTTCACGGATTCGCCCAGCGGCCACAGCAGGCCGAACAGCGCGGAGTCACCGTCTTCGGTGCTGCCGGGGGCAGCGGCCGCAGCAGGTGGCGGCGCATCCACGCCGAAGGGCGTGGTATCGACCAGCGGGTCCGCGGACGATTGCATGGGCGCGGGCTTGGCAGGCCTGGACGCTTTGGCGGGTTTGGCCGGCGTTGCCGCAGGCTGCGTCCCTTGCTCTTCGTCGAGCGGATCGACGTCCTGGGTGGCGAAGCTGCGTGCTTCGTCGCGGCTCAGTTTGTCGATGCCGTTGAGCGTCATGCCGTCGAGGCTGGCCCGGATCTCGAACCGCATGCCACCGCCGACCGGGTAGGACTTCGGGAAGATGTACCTGATGATGAATTCCCCGTCGTACTTGCCTTCGGGGTACTGCTCCAGTTCCGGGTCTTTGACCTCGAACGTACCGAGGTGCGTGGCGAGGCGGCCGACGGTGAACGGGCCGTTCCTGCCGCGGATGGTGCGCAGCGTGAGCTGGCCGGGGACGACGATGGGCGCAACCGATTTCTCGGATGCCGATGTGGCTGCCATGATGGTTCTCCTTGACGAATGGGAAAAAGCAAGGCCCCGTGAGGGGCCATGCCGGATCAGAACGAAGCAGCCAATGCCGGCTCCTGCTCCTCGACTTGCGCCTCGGGCTCGCGCTCGGCGGGCTCGGCAGGCTGGTCGGCAGCGGGGTCGGTGGCCGTGTCGATGGCGTCGTCGGCTTCGGGCGCGGATGCGTCTTTGGCCGGCGGCGCCTCGGCTTGCGCCTGGCTCGTCGGATAGACCTGGGTGCCGTCGATCTTGATCAGACCGATGTGGACCAGCGTCGATTCCAGGCTTGCGGCCGGTTCCCCGGCGTGCTCGCCCTTGGTGCGGATGTACGGATCGATCTTCATGTCGTTCAGACGGAAGGCGATCAGGACCTTGCGGTCACCCTCGATGGCCTGAACGCACCGGCGAACCAGGTGCTCGGCTTCCGGGGTGGCGACGATGGTGTCGAAGTACCGATACTCCGGTTCATCGACAGGCCCGGCCAGTGCCGCGACGGTGCAAGAGAGGAACGAGTCGCCAGCCTTTGGGGTGACGTCCTTCACACGATTGAGATAGCCGATGCCGCGGGTGATCAGCTCGTGCTGCTCGATCGAAGCCAGTTCGGCCAGCTCGGTCTTGAGCAGTCGCGCCTTGAGGGACGCGGCGGCCTGACCTTTTTGCTCGCCCTTGTCGCGGATGTACGCATCGCCCCACAAGTCACCGACGCGAAAGCGCACCAGCGGGCGCTGCTT
>NZ_AQPL01000672.1:0-2563 GCF_000395345.1 Cupriavidus sp. WS
AGCAGCCGCACGCGCCGCATCTCGGGCAGCGTCGGGGCCTGGCCGCGCGTGCGTAGCGCGTTGCGCACGTCGCGCGTGAGCACGGTGCGCTTCTCGCTACCACCTCCACCGTGGCAGTGCTCGGCGGCGTCGAGAATGCACTGGCGGATCAGCGAGCGATCGGCCCGCGTCATCCGCGCTTCTTCCTTGTCCTCACCGCCCGTGATCATCAGGCGCGCCGTGATCTCCAGTTCGCCCAAGACGTCGCGCTGCTCGTCCGCCTCCATGGCCGAGGCATCCGGTGGCAAGTCTTCGTCCAGCGCGTCGGCATCGAGTGTCTGCACGTCGCTGGGCGTCTCGATCAGCCGGCGTGCGTCAGCGAATGGCGCCAGGGTCACGCCCGAGCCCGGGGCCAGCTTGACCCGGTTCACGGTCAGGCCCAGGCGCCTGGCGAAGTCGCTGAACAAGCCGAAGCTGTTGCCGGCTTCCACGATAAAGAGGCGCGGCCGATAAATGGCCGTGACCTGGTTCAGCAGGTTGTTGAGCGTGGCGCTCTTGCCCGAGCCCGTCGGGCCGAACAGGAACAGGTGGGCATTCATCTGCCTGTCCAACCTGTTGAGCGGATCGAAGGTGATCGGTCCGCCGCCACGGTTGAACATCGTGATGCCGGGATGCCCCGTACCCTGGGCACGGCCCCATACCGGCGACAGGTTCGCCGCGTGCTGGGCGAACATCAGTTGCGTGTACCACCGGCGCCGATCCTTGCCGGGGTTGTAGCAGCACGGCAGCCAGCGCAGGTAGCTGTTGAGCGGCGCCACCTCGTCGTCCTCTCGCACTGGTTGCAAGCCGGCGTTGAGCATCACGTTCGTGAGGTCCAGGCCGCGCCGGTCCAGTTCCGCCTCGTCGCGCCCGCGCAGGTAGAACGCCAGCGTGCCCCGGTAGAGCTTGTGCGCGCTGCCGATCAGGGAGCGGGCCTCGTTCACGTCCTTGAGCGTCTGCTCCGACGCCAGCGTCTCGCCCACGGCCTTCTTCGCCAGGTGGTTCAGATCCGATTCAAGGACGTCCTGGGGCGTGGCGACCATCGTGAGACAAAGCAAGGTGTCTTCCGGCATCTGGTCGAACAGCGTGTTGATCGCATCGCCCTTGCGGGTCTCGCCGGTCAGGTGTCCCGTGCCGGGCGGCATGCGCAGCCGGTCGGTGATCAGCACACGGTGCGGCATGCCGTCGAAGTACCAGGTGCCGTGCTCCACGTCAGAGCGTGGCTGGCCGAAGAACAGCCGCTGGCTGAAATCCTGCCCACTCGCCAACTCGATCTCGCCGGCCTCGGTCTCGTCGGGGTAGCGCGCCAGTGCGTAGAAGCGCTCCCGGTCCTCTGTACTGGGCCCGAGCATCGCGGGGCGCGGATTGAACCACCGCAGCAGCCAGTCGTGAACGTCCGCCGCGACCATGCGCCGTGCCTGGATGCCGGCGTTCGCCAGCCCGCCGCACAGGCGGTCGCAGACGATGTTCAGCATCTGTTCGGGCGTCTGGCCGCGGCGGCTTGCCTGCCCGGTGGCACGGCGATAGACCACCATGCGCACGCGCCGCGTCTGCCCGCGCCAGCGCAGACGGGTAACCACCGTGTCCTCGAACAGGCCGCCCGGCTTGGCTACCGCGCGCAGGTGGTGACGGAAGAAGCGCAGGTAGAACTCGGTGAATGCCGTGCCGCGGGCGCGTGGCTGCACGTAGTCGCACAGGGTCTGCATGTATTGGTCAAAGCTCGGTTCGTCCTGTGCGTATAGCTGGAGCACCCAGGGGTTCTCGTCCAGTTCATCGAAGCTGTCCTGGAGCGCGTTTTCCAGGGCGTCGCGGGCATGCGCGAGCCAGCCAGGCTCCCGGCCCTCGGTGCCCAGCGGCACCAGCTCGAAGAAGGCGGCTACGGATTGACCGTCCTCCAACAGCATGGCCTTCGACTCGGGCAAGAATTCCACCCAGGGCAGCAGTTCCACGAAGGACGGGGCGACGCCGTACAGCGCCTGCTCCTCGGCCACGGTCGCCGGCCTGCGGCCCTGCACCGGGGCGCCGGGTTCGGGGATGCCGGCCTGCTGCAAGGCTTCGACGTGGCGCTGCCAGCCGTCCGGCTGCTCATCGCCGGCCGGGCCGCTGATGCCGGCGCCCGCCAGCTTCGGCCAGGGAAGTTTCCACCGCATCAGTAGGCCTCCACGCGCTCGCCTGGCATGGCGTACTGGATGCGCTGGTACAGGGGGAAGACCGTGGTGTAGCCCGGAACCGGCACCGGGTCCGTGCCCGCCAGGTGCGGATACACGTACATGACGAGATCGGGATTGGGCAGGCGCTGGAACTGGTGATGGACCTCGTTGCGCGCGGTGCGCGTATAGCGCATCTGCTCGGCAGGCGCGGCCTGCATGTCGGCGTCGGTCAGCGGCCGACGCAGGCTCTGGCGCGCATCGAGCAGTTGGCGGCCGGCATTCCGTCCGGCTGCGCCACCGCCGTCGCCGGCCTCCTGCTGCCAGATGTCCATCATCGTGCGGTCACCGTGGGTCAGCAGCTTTTCCTTGCTGGTGGCGCAGCCGCCGAGCGCCGC
>NZ_AQPL01000673.1:0-2521 GCF_000395345.1 Cupriavidus sp. WS
GCCGGCGCGCGCCAGGGACTGAATGACCCGCGCGGCGCCTTGACCCTTGCCTATGTGGAGCTTGCAAATGCCATCGACCAAACCCGCCACCAAGACCGCCGCCCGTCGGCAACCCTCGTCTGGGAAAACGTCCCCGGCGTCCTCAACGACCGCAGCAATGCCTTCGGGCATTTCCTGGGCGCACTGGCCGGAGAAGGCTGTGCGCTCCAACCGCCAGGGGAAAAATGGGCGCACGCAGGTTGTGTGTCTGGACCCCGGCGCCGCATCGCCTGGCGCGTGCTCGACGCTCAATATTTCGGTGTCGCCCAACGCCGCAAGCGTGTGTTTCTTGTGGCAAGTGGTGGAGATGGCCTCGATCCCGTCGAAGTACTTTTTGAGCGCACAGGCCTGCTCGGGGATTCTTCTGCGGGCAGCGCGCCGTGGCAAGAAGCTGCCCGTGCTGCTGGATCGGGTGCTGAAGCAGCAGGCGGATACGCAGGACTGAAGCAGCCCTACGGCACGGTCACGATGACCTTCGGATTCAGTGGCGGCACCGGCCCCGTCGATGTGGCGGCATGTCTCATGGCCGCAGGCCCCAAGCACGACATCCGCACGGAGACGTTCATGGTGCAGTCGATCGCCGGCAGCATCGCCCACACCCTCGACACTGCCAACGGCGGCAAGGGCAGCAGCGAAGACGGTACGGGCAAGGGTGTGCCGATCATCGCTTTCACCGCGCAGGGCAGCGGCGCGGATGCCACGATGGATCGGGCTCCGACGCTGCGTGCAGGTGGGCACCGCAACAGCCATGCGAACGCCGGTGTCGTGCCCGCCATCGCCTTCGCGCAGAACAACCGCGGCGAAGTGCGTTTCGAGTCGGGCCATGGGCAGGTAGCTTGCACCGTCCTTTCCAACGGCAAGCCGGGCTATGGCGTGCCGATGGTGGCCTGCGTTGCCCTGCGGGGACGGCAGCAGGGTCTTACCGCGGAACTGGGCGGCGGCGTATCGGACGCACTGCGCACCAGCGGCGGCGGCGCTGACAAGCCCCATGTGCTGGCACCCGACTTCGAGGCGCATTTCCGTTACGACTGGAGCGAGCCCGGCCCCGGCGACTGGTCGCACTGGCGGGTGCGGCGGCTAATGCCCGTGGAATGCGAGCGGCTGCAAGGCATGCCCGACGACTACACGCTGATCCCGTACCGCGGCAAGCCCGCCGCGGATGCTCCGCGCTACAAGGCAATCGGCAATTCCATGGCGGTGCCGTGCGTTGCGTGGCTTGGCCAGCGGCTGGTGCAGTGCCTGCACAAGACGGGATCGACAGCTCCGGATTGATGCACGACGTCGCCAGCGGGCCACGCCATTCTTCCTCCTGCATTGCCGACGTGTCGGCAGCAGCCAGCAGCCGGGGTGTCCAGGCTGCCGTGGGTTCTACCCGCGCCACCCACCAGTTCGCCTCGGCATCTCACCGGCGAACGCTGCCCACCGGGGCATCGATGCCTCTTTTTTTCCAACCCACGGGATGGCCGCCACGTCCCGTCGGGGGCATGTCGCCACCCGGTCGATTTCAGGACTTCCCATGGATAACATCACCAAGCAAGACCGCATCACGCTGAAGAACCTCAAGGTGGCCGACTTCGCCAGCGAGGAAACGATGTGCTTCAGCGCCACCGTCGTGTTCGACGGCACTCCCATCGCCGAGGCCCGCAACGACGGCCACGGCGGCTCGACGTTCGTCCACGCGCTCAATGGCAAGGCGGCGCTGCTGGCGCAGGCCGAAGCCTTCGCCAAGGGCCTGCCGCCTGCACCGCTCGACCTCGGCCACGAGGGTGAAGACCCTCATTACATCGACATGACGCTCGACTTCCTGATCGATGAACTGGCCGATGCCATGCACGCCGAGCGCAAGGTGCGAGCCGCGTTCAACCGCGACATCGGCAACAAGGTGCTGTTCATCAAGGACGGCAAACTGCTGTTCATCAAGGGCATCAAGCTCAAGGCCATCGCCGACCGCAAAGCGTATTTCGCTTCGCTGCGCGCCCGACAGGCCCAACCCATCGTCATCCTCGCCGAGCTTCCGCCCGAGCAAGCATTTGACCTGTGGAAGCAGCATGTCCTGGGCGACAAGCCCGCCTGACCCAGCGCCGACGCCCCCTCCTGACAGCCCCGCACTCGATGCGGGGCTTCTTTTTTTCGGTGCCCATCAATCGGGGCTGGGCCGGATGCCGTTTTCCAACTGACGCAGCGCGGCCCGCGCACGAAGCTGCCCGCATGTTCGCTGATTCGTCAGCACATGCCAGCAGCCAGGGTTTCAGGCTGCCGCGGGTCTCTCCCGCGTTGCCCACCAGTCCGCATCGCATCAAGTCTGCGGACGCGCGTCCCCGTGACGTCGATGCTTTTTATCAACCGCGTGCGGGAGCTGCCATCCCGTGAGGGACGAGGCCCCGCTTTTCCAAGGAGCCCGTCCATGTCCCAGCAAGCCTCTTTCGGCCAACTGGCCCTGACCTACTGCGGCAAGTTTCTGCCGCTCGAAGTCCTGCAAAGC
>NZ_AQPL01000674.1:0-2318 GCF_000395345.1 Cupriavidus sp. WS
AAGTGCTATATTAGGGCAAAATGCCCTAACCTGTCAAGCACTTTAGCTAAACTTTTTTCGCTTTACCGGAATCCGAAGGCTAAACTTTAGCCGCTAAAACCTTTCCCTTGGCGTCAATCCTCTTTCCAGATCACGCCCAGCCCGGCCTGGTCGCACAGGATCGCCCATGCCGCATAGGGAATCGGGGTGTCCTCGCCGATCCAGCGGCGGATCGTGCGGTCGCCCTTCGCGCCCAGCCCCAGCGCCTTCGCGGCCTTGCTGCCGCTGAACCCGGCCAGGCGCAGCACCTCTCGGACTTCCTCGCCGGTCGGTTGCGCCCAGCGTTCGGCCGGCTTCAAGCACTCCAGCCGGATATTGGCGTCGTTCGTCATTCGTTCGTTCTCCTGGTCAAGTGATAAGCCGCAACTGGTCGAAGCCGTAGATCGACTGGATGCAGCTCGGGTCTGAATCGACCACGCGCCGGCCTGCGCGATTGGTCTTGTACGTTACCGGCCTGTCGTCGTGCGCCCACACCTGGCGGGTGTCGGGATGCACCTTCACGATGATGATGCGCTTGCCGATGTAGCGGTCGAAAACCGGGTGATGGACGCTCACGATCTCGCACCGCTGGCCGGGCTTGAACTCCACCAGGTCGGCCGGGCCTCCATCGCCATTCCTGGCGATGCTGCAGGTTGCCGCGCTCGCTCGCGGCATCGTTGTTTCCGGCGATACAGGCCCGCCCTCGCCCGGCTCGGCATCGTCGGCTTTGACGATGCTGCAGGTCATCGTCGTTTCTGGCGATGCGGGATCTCGCTCCGGGCCTGCGCCGGTGATTTTTCCCTTGGCGTCCAACCCGGCGGCCCTGGCCGCCTTGATCCTGGTCGCGGCCTCGGCCGCCCAGCGCCTGGCGATGAAGGCCCGATGCGAGGGCAGCACCACATCGACCAGGACGAACCCCGGCGGCACCAGGACGGTCGCCGGTGCGCGCCGCGCCGGCGGCTCCAAGCCGGCCAGCCAAGCGGGCAGGGGAGCATCGGCCAGGCGGTCGCGGTAGCTGGCCTCGACCATCACCGGGCGCTTCTTCTCGGCTCGCTGCGCAGCCAGGATGCCGCGCGCAACCTCGTCCACCGTCATGCAGCCCTGCGCCGTGTCGAAGTGCGAGCGGTAGCCCGTTTCGGAGATAAACGGCCTGTCCAGGTCGATGACGTGGAACTGGAAGTGGGCACCCAGCGGCCCGCCGTAGCCGGCCTCGTACTCCACCAGGGCGCGCATGTCGCCATCCGCGACCAGGAACTGGCCGCGCTGGCCCCACAAGGGCACGTCGCCAGGCACCGCCGCGCAATGGCGCTCGATGACCTGGCCGGGCGCGTCGTGGTCGGCCATGCTGCCCACGTGCGTTCCGCCGTTCATCTTCCAGATGACGGCCTCGTATCGGTCGCTGGCCGCCTCGGCGGCCGCACCGTCACCGCGCATGATCGCCGCGTCGATCTCCACCACGGCCGCCACGGCGGCGGCCAGCAGCTCGTCGCGGTCGGTGGGCAGCTCGGCCAGCAGCTCGGCCGCCGGCGCGTTCCAGTCCTGGCCCGGCTGGGCCGGCGTCTTGCGTTTCTTCGCCATCGGCCGGCCCCTCAAGTGTCAGCACGCCGCCACGCGATCACGTCGCGGGCTTCGTAGCCGTGGCGCTTGCAGTCGTCGCAGAATCCCGAGCTGAACCCCTTGTGGTTCGTGCCGATCCATGCGGCCGGCTTGCCGCATTCGTGGCCGTAGGTGCCCGGCTCGGCGTTGTGGCACTTGCCGTCCGTCGCGTAGCTGTTCGTCGGTGCCTGGGGAGCGTTGTTCCTGGTCATGGTCGCCTCCTGGAAGCCCCGGCCGAAGCCGGGGCCGCCCCTCATCAGTCAATAGCCCGGTAGATCGCGGCCGCCTCGGCGTGGCTGGCTGCGAAGCCGCGCAGGAAGTGATAGCGGTCGATCAGGGCATCGCCGGCGTCCGTGTCGGCGGCCTCGGCCGCGAGCTGACCCAGCGCGAACAGGGTTGCGACAATGCCGGCGGCGTCGGCCGACAACTCGCCTCGGAAGCCGTTGCCGTCCACCTCGATCTCCAGGCGGTCGGCCAGGTCGGGGGCCATGTAAAAACCGCCGTCCGACAAGGTGTAGTAGTGCCAATACGCGCCGCTGTAGCGTTCGCAGAGCCGGCGAAGCCAGGCATACACCAGGGCCTCGCCGCGCATCATCAGACGCGGGCCGAAGTAGGCGGGCAGGAAGTCGAGGCGCTGGGCCTCGGCGACCAGGGAAGCGGTAACGGGTTGCTCTTGGGTGTTCATCGGACTTTCTCCGGTAGTT
>NZ_AQPL01000675.1:0-2157 GCF_000395345.1 Cupriavidus sp. WS
GGCCTGATCGACGGCCTGGTGCGGCGCGACGTGCGCCGGTTCGGCGCAGGCCGCGAATCGGGCTTCATCTACCACCGCGCGAAAGCAAGCCTGATGCCGCTGGCCGTGCTGCCCTGGGTGACGTACCTGGCCTTGCCGATCTCGGTGCATCCGCTGTTGATCCTGCTGCCCAGCGCCGCCTTGCTGGGACTGGCCGTGAGCCTAACAGCGGGGAGCTTCAAAAAGTACCTGTAGCTACATTGTTCTGAACGCCTTGTCTTCGTCCGGACCACCATAACGCTGTAGCCGCACTGCGCACTCAATCAACACTATCCGTGCGAGGTAGGCGGCATACTGGCGCTCTTCGGCGAATGATTCCAGTCTGTCGTAGTGTGTGCCATGCAGTATCTGCGATCGACCGTGGTCATAGATGTCCTTGACCAACTGCTTCAGTGTGCGAGGGCGGTTTCCCCGGATAACCTGCGTGTCCCCTTTCGTGCCGGTCAGATGTACGACCATCTCACGGATACCGTCGTTCTTGCCGCCGCAGCACAGTACATCCAGGCAGGTTCCAAGCTTTGCTAGCGCTATGGCATCACTTGACTCACGATTGCCTTCGCCGAACCAGTCCAGCGCAGTAGCCCATCGATTGGCAAGCTTGGGATGCTCGTGATTCGATGGATCAAGCAGCCCTTCAAGGATCGCCGCGAATGCCGGAAGAATTGATGCCATGTCATCCAACGCTTGCCTTACTCGTTTGGGGGGTTGCGAGAGAATCCGCTTTCCAAGCGAGCTTCCAGGCAGCCACAGAAATCCTTTAGTTTCGACCAGACGATCGCTACCGGCAGGCGGTAGGCGCTCGTCTTGAAGCGCCTGTTGCAGGAAGCACTCGGAGGCTCCAAAGCCCAGAGAGATAGAGTCAAGCGCTGTCTTGCCAACCAATCTGGCCAGCTTGCGTGAGAATTCACGCTCATAGCCACGGACTGTTACCTTGACCAAGGCTGGACATCCGACTATCGCACTGTAAACGGCGTTGGCCAGCCCTTCGATGGAGGAGCCATCATTGGGTTTCTGCAAGGCATCCTTGAGAATTTCCTTCCAGCGGTGGTTCGCCTCTGGTTGGTTCAGATAGTGATCCTTTCCCTGCTGAGGGAAATCTACTGAATCTATCCAGTCCGACCTATTCAAGAATGTCACCGGGCCGAGGGAGAACGGAGACTTCCTCTCCATGCCCAGGGTCCAGGCCGGGAAATAGTGCGTGTGTTCGTTGGTGATGCTTGCGAGTCGTTCCTCGATAAGCAATTTCAGTTTGGGAAGCAGCCCGCCCTGATCGCATTCATCAAACCCTGAAAGCTCACCCGAGGCGTGCATATCGGCAACGGCTTGGCGGGTAATCTTCTGAAAGGCTTCGGGTTCGATCTTCACTGAGTTCAGAGTCCGATTCTGATGAAGGGTGCTGGAGAACTGCCCAAGCGCCTCTCTTGCCTTTCTGGTGAAGTACCGCTGCATACCGTTCTCGGCGGTGACGAAATCAGGAATGCCGGCCTCTTCGGACCATGGAGTGGCCCCCTTGTGCACGCGATCTAACTCATCCACCAGAGCTTTCAGTTCGGTCTTTAGCCCCATAAATTCCTCCTCGATCTACTTCTGACCGCAGGATAGCCCAGGCTGACACTAACAGCCTCGGCATCCATCAATCCGGTCATCCGCGGGTTCCTATTGTTTGCGGCCTAAAGCAGCCCTGATCTCCACGATCAAGCCATTGCTGATCACACAGGAATGGCGCGATGGTGGCTTCAACCTGGCTGCGCGCCGCGCATCGCGGCGTGCCCACTTTTCTCGTGATGGCCCTCCTGCTGGGCCAGTCCCCTACGGCATTGGCCGAGGCCCCGGCGCAGCGCCAGGAGTTGGTCGCCGCGCTGCGCCAGCTCGACGCGCTGGAGCGCACCGTCGCCGACGGCGCCGCGCATGCCCCCATCCAGCCGGGCGAACGCTACCACTTCGATTACCCGCGGCTGCTGGCTGACCTGGCGCGCGTGCGCGCTGGCATCCAGGCCCACCTCACACCGTCGCGTGCCCAGCCGCGCGACCTCTCTGAACTGTCCGGCGACTACCGCACCGAGCGGGCCGCCTCGCCATCGCAGCCGACGACGACTGCGGAGAGCAAGCCATGAACGG
>NZ_AQPL01000676.1:0-2192 GCF_000395345.1 Cupriavidus sp. WS
CGGCATGTGCTCAAGCGCAGCGGTTACAGCCTATGCCAGACGGCGCACGCGGTGATCGAGCTGTACGCGCTGCCGCTGCCGGCGGCGCACTTGCACCTCGGCCCCATGACCTTGCGCGATGCGCTGCTCACACTGGCTGGCCCCGCCTGGGAACTGCACGTGGATGATCGCGCACGGCAGATTTGCTTCGAACGGCCTGCCGACAGCGCGGCCATCGAACCCGCATCCGAGTCACCCGCCGCCGAGGCGGTGCAGACGTTCCCGCTGGAGCCTTCTGTTTCGGGAGGCCAGCCATGACCGCCCCGCAGTCTGCCCGGCGCCCGGCCGCTGCGGTGGTGGTGCAGAGCCTTATGTGGCTCTGGCTGATCGGCCTCAGCATCTTCGTAGCCTTGGGCTACCAGACCATGAACGACCAGGCCGACCAGGAACAGCTCGCTTCCCGCCTGCAACGCCTGGAAGCGCAGGCGGCGGGCCTGGCCGAGACCATCGAGGCCATCCAGCAGCGTCCGGCCGTCGCAACGGCGGCAGACCTCAAAGACACCCGACAAATCCTGGAAGCACGCGCTGCCCAGGTTGAGAAAACGCTCAGCAGCTATGCCGCTGCCGACGACCTTCAGGCGCTGCGCGTGGAAGTTGAGCAGATCAAGGCGCGCCAGACCGCTGCGCCCGCTCCGCGCGCCGCAGCACCCGCACGACCGCGCGCATCGGGCAAGGCCGCCGCCAAGCCCGAACCGCCGCCGATGCCGTTCCGCGTCGTCGGCGCCGAATTGCGCGCTGGCCAGCGCAGCGTATCCGTCGCGCCGAGCAGCGCGGACTTCACGCCCGACCAGCTTCAGGTGCTGCTGCCAGGTGATGCGCTCGGCCCGTGGCGCTTGCAGGCGGTCGAGGGAAACACCGCCGTGTTCCAGTCCGGCGACCAGACCCGTCGCGTGGCGATTCCCTGACCGGAGCACACCGCATGAAGCCGTCGATCGTCCTTTCCGCGTTCCTGTTGGCATCCACCCAGTTGCCCGCCTGGGCGCAGCAGCCGTCCGCCGCCCCGGCCCGCAATGCGCAGAGCCAGGAGCGTCCGCTGGTCGCCCGAACCCCGAACGACCAGGTAGCAAGTGAGTGGGGCCTGCAACCGCAGGAATGGGCGCGCTATCGTGAGCTGATGGACGGGCCATTGGGCATCTACTCGCCCAACCTGGACCCGCTGTCCGCGCTGGGCATCGAGGCCCGCACCGATGAAGAACGGCGGCGCTACGCAGAACTGCAGGTGCAGGTCGAAGCACGCCGCGTCGAGAAATTGCTCGCCTACCAGCGCGCCTACGACGATGCCTGGCAGCGCCTGAACCCCGGCATGCAACGGGTGAACCTGCCTGACGACAAGCCCGGCGCAGTGCGCAGCAGCGGCCGTATGGCGGTGTTCGTCAAGGACGGCTGCGTGGCCTGCGGGCAACTCGTGCAGCGCCTGCAATCCTCGGGTACTGAGTTCGACCTGTACATGGTCGGCAGCCGCCAGGACGACGCGCGCATCCGCGACTGGGCCAAGCGCGCGCAGATCGACCCGGCACGGGTGCGCAGCGGCAGCATCACGCTCAACCATGACGGCGGCCGCTGGCTGTCGCTGGGCCTGCCCGGCGATCTCCCAGCGGTCGTGCGCGAGGTGAACGGCCAATGGCAGCGCCAACCCTGACGGCGCCGTTGCGCGCACTGGTGCTCGCTGCTGGCCTCTGCGTCTGCGCCGCCCGGGCCCAGGAAATTCCACCACCGGCCTACCAGCTTGCCGCCCAGCGCGCGGGCATTCCCTCGGCGGTGCTCTACGCCGTGGCCTTGCAGGAGAGCGGCATCCGGCGTAACGGACGCATCGTCCCGTGGCCTTGGTCCCTCAACGTCGCCGGCCAGTCGCGCCGCTACGCGACCCGCGCCGACGCCTGCGCCGGTTTGCAGCAGGCGATGCGCTCCACGCCGCACACGCGCATCGACGTGGGCCTGGGTCAGATCAACCTCGGCTACCAACAGCAGCGTTACGCCAGCGCGTGCGACTTGCTCGACCCGTACCGCAACCTCGCCATCGCTGCCGAGATTCTGAAGGAGCAGCACACCGCCGGTGAGGACTGGTTGCTGGCGATCGGCCGCTACCACCGTCCGGCGGGCGGTGAGCCCGCTGCCCGCTATCGCCGCAGCGTGTCCCGCCACCTCGCGCGCGT
>NZ_AQPL01000677.1:0-2194 GCF_000395345.1 Cupriavidus sp. WS
GCGTGGCCGGCAACGGCGGCGCGGGCGGCAACGCCAGCGCTGGCGGCGCCTCGACGCAGGCCAGCAACGGCAGCGCCACGGCGGGCGCCGGCGCGGTCGGCGCGGCTTCCGGCGCGGGCGGCGCGGGCGGCACCGGCAACGGCGGCACCGGTGGCGTGGGCAATGGCGCGGTGGGTGGAGCCGGCGGCGCCGGCGGCACCAACTACGTCGATGCCGGCACCTTCAACATGTCCAACATGATGAGCAGCGTCGGCCAGTCGGCCGCGGGCATCATGATCGCCAACCAGAACAGCGGCATGGCATCGCTGGTGCAGCAAAGCGTCAACGTCCAGGCCAACCTGGCGGTCGGCAAGTAAGGCAGTGCATGGCGGCGGCGCGCCGCGGGTGGATGGCCCGCGCGCATGCCCCGCCGGCACGGCACCAAGCCGGCAACTCAGGGCATCCGCGCGCGTTGTCCGCGCGAGGATGCCCGTTCGACGAAGCGTCCACTCGTCTCCCGCTTGCCCGTCCGGATGGGGGCGGCAGGCAAGAGGCCGAAGGAGACACCAACATGCGATCGGTCCGCTTTGCCGCCGCCGTCATGGCGACGGCCGTCCTGGTCTGGCCGGGCCTGCAAGCCCTGGCCGACCCGTTGCCCGACGGGCCATCGGCCGCAGTGCCTGCGGCAGACTCCGCCAGCGCCGCCAACACCGGCGCCGCGGTCCGGGAACCGGTTCCCCCCGCGGGGGGGCGCGGCGTATTCGCCGGCCTCGGCAAGCCGGTCGCCAGCAACAGGCTGGACGGCATCCGCGGCGGCTCCGAACTGGTGGCCAACGACATGCGCCTGGCCGGCACCGTGGCCGACAACAGCGCGAGCCACATCATGAGCGGGGCCAACAGCATCGCCGACGGCTCCTTCGCCAGCGCCGCGGGCCTGCCCACCGTGATCCAGAACTCGGGCTCCAACGTGCTGATCCAGAACGCCACGATCATCAACGTCCAGTTCAAGCCATGACGCTGCGCAAGCTGCTACTGCCGGCCGCGCTCGCGCTGGCCGCGGCGGCCGCGCCGGTGGCGCGCGCCGACGACGCGGTCATTCCCGCCGACGGCAGCCATTTCTTCAGCGTGCGCGTCACCAGCCTCAAGGAGGCGCGCTACAAGACCACCATCCGCCAGCAGTACGACTTCAGCTGCGGCTCGGCGGCGGTGGCCACGCTGCTGACCTACCAGTACGGCTACCCGGTCACCGAGCAGGTGGTGTTCGCCAACATGTACGTCAACGGCGACCAGGCCAAGATCCGGCAGGAGGGTTTCTCGCTGCTCGACATGAAGCGCTTTCTCGAGTCGCGCGGTTTCATCGCCGACGGCTACGAGCTGCCCTTGTCCAAGCTCGAGGAAACGCAGATCCCGGCCATCGTGCTGGTGGTCGAGAACGGCTACCACCATTTCGTGGTGGTCAAGGGCGTGCGCGGCAACCGCGTGCTGATCGGCGATCCGGCGCTCGGCACGCGCGCGATCTCGCGCGAGCATTTCGAATCCATCTGGGACAGCCAGCTGCTGTTCGTCATCCACAACCGCGAGGAGCTGGCGCGCTTCAACCTGGCGGCCGACTGGCGCGTGGCGCCGACCGGCCCTTATTCAATGGGTATCAACCGGGATAGTCTGTTCTTCACTGTCATGCCTTCGCATGGCAGCAGCGACTTCTAAGGAACGCATCATGTTCCAGGCATCCTCGAAGCCCACGCAATCCCGCCGCAGCGCAGCCGGTCCGGCTACTGCGATGGTGCTGCTCGGCGCAGGGCTGGCTTGCGCCGGCCACGCGCGGGCCGATGAAAACACGGGGCTCGCAGTGCCGGATCTGCATGGCGCAAGCGATGCCGCCGGCCTTGCCGTCCCGCCTGCCGCGCAGGCGGAATCCACCAACCCTTCCTTCGCTGCCGCACTGGGCGGCATGGCCGGCCGGACGCCGGCAACGCAGGACAACGCGGCGCGCGATCCGGCGCCGCAGGACATCGCGGCGGTGCCGACGGAATTCGATGTGTTTGCCGCTGCCGTCGACGAGGCGGCGCCCGCCATGTCCGGCGCCGACGTCGCCGCTGCCGCGGACACGCGCGAGGCATTGCCGCCAGCGCGGGAAGCGCCACCGGCAGCCGCCGCGCCGCGCCCGCCCGATGTCATCGCTGCAGCGCCAGCGCTGACGCCGCCGCAGCCGCCA
>NZ_AQPL01000678.1:0-2005 GCF_000395345.1 Cupriavidus sp. WS
GCCTCGATCATGTCCAGCGCCTGTTCCCACACGGCGGTGGTGCCGGGGTCGGCAATCGCCGCAGGCACGGCGTCGATCAGCGTGAACGCCGCATCCGATGCACGGATGGAGCGTCCCTTCTTCACGATGTAGCCGCGGGCGATCAGCCCGCTGATGATGTTGGCCCGCGTCGCCTCGGTGCCGATGCCCGTCGTGTCCTTGAGCTTCTGCTTCAGGCGCGGGTCGGTCACGAAACGCGCAACGCCCTTCATCGTCTTGACCAGCTCGCCCTGCGTATAGGGCTTGGGCGGCATCGTCTTGAGCGCCTTGACTTCGACCTCGGCCACCTGGCACGCGAGGCCCTCTCGCAGCGCAGGGAGCACCTGGCTGCGCGCGGCACCATCGCCGTCTTCGTCCGCTTGTGGTTCGGCCAGCACCAGCCGCCAGCCCTTCACGACGACCTGCTTGCCCGTGGCCACCAGCTTCTGCTGGCCGCAGGAGAGATCCGCCACGGTGCGGTCGAACTCGTGGTGCGGGAGGAACTGGGCTAGGTAATGTGCCCGGATCAGCCGGTACACCGCCTGCTCCTTCTCGCTCATGGTGGAGAGGTTCGCGGGTTCGAGCGTCGGGATGATGCCGTGGTGCGCCGTCACCTTGCCGTCGTTCCAGGCGCGCGAGCGCTGGGTGCGGTCGAGCTGGCCCATGATCGGGGCCAGCGCGGGATCGGTCTTGAGCAGGCTATCCAGGACCGTGGGCACCTCGGCGAACATGTTATCGGGCAGGTAGCCGGAATCCGAACGCGGGTACGTGGTGGCTTTGTGCGCTTCGTACAGGGCCTGAGCGATCTCCAGAGTCTCCTGCACGTCTAGCCCAAGCTGCTTGGAACAAACCTCCTGAAGCGTGCCCAGGTCGAACAGCAGCGGCGGACCTTCGCGCACGCGCTCGGTCTCGACCGACACCACCTGGGCACTGCCTGCGGCGCGGATCTGTTGCGCGGCCTGCTGTGCGACGGGCTGCTGCAGGCAGCGGCCGGCATCGTCAGTGCAGGCGTCCGGTGCAACCCACTGCGCGGTGAAGGCCTGGCCGCCTGTGAACAGAGACACGTCGATGGCCCAGTACGGCACGGACACGAAGGCCGCGATCTCTCGGTCGCGGTCCACCACGAGTTTGAGCGTCGGGGTCTGTACACGTCCGACCGACAGCACGCCGTCGTAGCCGGCCTGCCGCCCGAGCACGGTGAACAGCCGGCTGAGGTTCATGCCCACAAGCCAGTCGGCGCGCGAGCGCGCCAGCGCCGAGTAATACATCGGCAGCGTCTCGGCCGAGGGCCGCAGCTTGGCGAGCGCGGTGCGGATGGACGCATCGTTGAGCGCCGACAGCCACAGGCGTTCGATGGGACCGCGGTAGCCGCACAGGTCGATGATCTCGCGTGCGATCAGTTCGCCTTCGCGGTCGGCGTCGGTGGCGATGACAAGCTGGGTCGCCTTCGCCAGAAGCGCTTTGACGACCTTGAATTGCGGGGCGGTCTTTGGCTTGACCTCGACCCGCCACTGCTGGGGAATGATGGGCAACTGTTCCAGCGACCAGCGCTTGAGCGCCGCGTCATAGACCTCGGGTGCTGCCGCTTCTACGAGATGGCCGATGCACCAGGTGACGGTGACGCCGGAGCCGCTGAGACAGCCTTCACCGCGCTGCGTCGCGCCGAGAATCCGGCCAATGTCCTTGCCCTGGGAGGGCTTCTCGCACAAGAACAGCCGCATGTTCGTCCATCCGATTTCCGTGGTTCATTGAGTTGCTGGAAACGAGGATGCCGAGCACCACCGGGGGCAGCAGCAAACAAGCCGCATGTGGTGGCGACCACTTTCACGGGATGGAATGGCTGGGGCGGGGATGGCGTGCAGCCGGGGATGTGCGGGCCGGGAGCCGCGATTTTCGGGAGAGCGTGGATGCCGGCGGGCGTTGATGGAGCTATCCCCTGGGGATAGTTCGCGAGCGCATGGAGGGCGGCGAAGACGTGCGACCGCCC
>NZ_AQPL01000679.1:0-2124 GCF_000395345.1 Cupriavidus sp. WS
ACAATGAGCGCCTGTTGCGGATGGGAGCGTTGCTCGATACGTAGCGGGTGAAAGCGGGAGTAATGGCCGCGTTAACGGCCAATACCCCCTGACCACAACCGAAACTCGGGGTTTCGATGATGGCTAATGCCGATTCTATCCTTGCGTCCTTGGAGGACGCTGTCCGGGCCGTTCTGGCCATTCAGTACGTTTGCGATGCAGCCCAAGGTGAGGTCACTCAAATTGGTGACCTGCGCTCGTACCTAGCGTTCGGTGTCTCGGTGATGGCCGAGCAGGCGATAGACCGCCTGGAATCCGTGAAGACGTTGGTGCGGAGGTCGCGCGATGGTGCCTGATCTCAGCGAATGGCGGGCTGTTCGTGTGGCGCATTTGAAAGCCGAGGTGCGCAACCTGTACTGGCACATTAGGAACTCGCAGCGAGGCAGGCAGGATGCCTATCGGCGGCGCTATTACCGGAAGATTTCCAAGCTGAAGACGGAGTTGCTGGCGCTTGGTGAGAGCCGCCGGGCCGTGCTGGATTTGGTCGCGTGTTGCCGGGCGGTGCGCTGCCGGGTTGTCGGTTGTCAGCACTGCGGGCATCGCGTCAACTGGAAGGCGTGGGTCTAGGTTTGCGGGGTATGGGGGCGCTTTAGCCCCCATGCAAGCCGGGAGGTTGCGCGGCAGGGGAGGAGTTCGCGGGTGGTGCCTGTGCGAATAGCGAGCGGACCCCGCGCCCTGCAAGCCATTCGGGCGACATAACTCCGATTAGGTCAACTAGTGGCTCTTGGCGCACAAAATGTGTTGTTTCGGTTTCAAATACTGCACTTTCCGATTGCGTTTCGGGGGGGAAAGTCGTACCTTGTTTTAAGGTAACTTACCTTAAGGGGTTGGCATGAAGCGAGTACAGATGACGGTCTACGTGACGCCGGAGATTGCGGAGCGGCTGCGCGAGTCCAGCCAGGTCGCGGGTGTGCCGTTGGGCCGCCATGTCGGCGACATGCTGGGGAGCTTGGTGGATTCGATCGAGTACGTATCGGGCAAGATGGCTGAGCTGCGCCGCTCTCCGGGTGTGGCTGTAGACAGGTTGAAGGCCATTGATGCGACCATTTCCGCCCAAGTAGAGCAGAGGAATAAAGGGGCGGCGCGCACGCGCGAGACCGCAGGGATGAGGACGCGCGCGGGCGCGTAGCCGAGACTTTTCCCCCTATCTAATAGGGGGTAAAAGTCCCATCGAAGGGCACCACATGACCAAGCAAACCAAGATCGACCGATTGGCGGTTTCGACAAAATCCCGGCTAGATGACGTTTGCAGGGCGCTGGAGCGATTTTTTGAACCGGTTGGTAGGGTGACCCTGTCCCACCGGAAACGGGGCGCTCTGCGCTTCGATTTCGCAGCGGACCTGACGGTCAACGAAGCACAGGTGGCAATGCTGGCGTGGGGCGGTGAAGGGCAGGGTGGCCGCTTGTACTGCGACGTGAGCGGGCAGGGCTGCCAGTTGCTGGAGGACCGGGTTGAGGCGTTGACGGAATCGATGGTGGATCTCGATGATGCTCGGCTTCGTCGGGTCGATATTGCCGCGGACTTCTACGATGGCTCGGTTAGCTATGAGAGCGTTGTGGAGGCCCATCAGGCGGGGAAGTTCAATGGCGGCGGCCGGCCGCCGAAGATGGACTGCATCACGCATTCGGACCCCAACGAAGGCCGCACGGCTTATATCGGCAAACGGGAGTCACCGAAGTTTTTGCGGGGCTACGAGAAGGGCCTGCAAATGGCGAACATCGCGCGCAAATCTGTAGGCGGCAAAGACTATGAAGACCTCTGCATTGAGCATTTCAAGCAGTGGGAGATTCAGGTTGATGGTGTGCGCACGAAGCTGGCCGATTGGTTCCGGATCGAAGCGGAATTGAAGGCGGCTGATGCGAAGTCTCTCGACTGGAATTTGGTCGCGGATCGGGACTCGTATTTTACGGGCCTGTATCCCTACCTGCAGGAGGTCTACCCGAACATTTCGCCGGAGCTTTTGTTGCGTCCGCAGCGGGTAGGGGTAATGTGTGTTGATGCTGCGCTGGCGAATATTCAGCGTCAGTACGGGTCCACGTTGTACACCGCGCTTGCTGTGTACGGTGGCGACATTTTCAGTGTGT
>NZ_AQPL01000680.1:0-2078 GCF_000395345.1 Cupriavidus sp. WS
CACAAAAATACGGATAGGCCCGGAAGCGGCCGCCAACGCAAGGCGGTGAGCCGACAAGTGAATGCGACAAGCGTGTGACGCGACGAAATCAACGACGTGATGAAGAGAATTGCCATTGTTCAATCCAACTACGTGCCGTGGAAGGGTTACTTCGACATGATTGCATCGGTCGATGAGTTCGTTCTGTACGACAGCGTTCGGTACACCAAGAACGATTGGCGAAGCCGGAACCGAATCAAGATACCGCAGGGTGTGCGCTGGCTGACTGCGCCCATGAAAACTGGCGGGCGGTTCGGGCAAACCATCAGCGAGGCTCAGATTGATGGCAGCGAGTGGGCGCGTGCGCATTGGGCAACTCTTCACCAGAGCTACAAGCGACTACGCCCTGATCGGAGAGGGGTCTTAGAACCTGTTTGGAAATTCAAGGATGGGCAATTCTGCGCAGCAGCAGACCGCCCATCCTCGAATTTCCGAACGGGCTCTTGCAGCTACGACCACTGCCGCTTCGGTCATGAGCGTCTCGGTTGCCGCTACGTTGAATTAGGTTGTACTGGTCGATGAGCGTAAGGAGGCCTTGTCCATGCGGTCGATGGTCCTCGCGCCGAAAGCAACCATAGGGCTCTCAATCGTTCTGTACATTGCTTGCGCGATTCCGAAGGTGATGGCAATCGTGGAGAGGTAGAAGAGCGCGAGGGTCAGGTCGGCGCCGATGTACCTCTGTAGGCCGAGCTTTGTGTTGATCAGCACGCTTAGTCCGTTGAGGACGGCGAAGTGGCACAGGTACATCGAGAACGAGTACTTGCCGATTGGGTGCAGCCATTTGTGCAGCTTCTGAGGGGATGCCTTCAATTGCTCTGCAACCCCGAGGAACGCGAAGGCAGAGAACGTGGGCACCAGGCCAAACTGGCCGGTTTCCCACAGCGCCAGTGCGATTGTAAGGAAGGCGGCGAACTGAATCGCCGGGTACTTCCAGACGCGCCCCTTCTGCGATTCGAAAAAGTAGGCCATACCAACTACGAACACCGCGAGTTGCGTGAGGATGCTGAAATAGAGGAAGCTGCCGTTGTACAGCTTGAGGCCTGCGTAAGCCTCAAGTAGTGGCAGTGCGGCGGCCGTCGCGCCGATGGCAACTAGCACAGCATAGAGTTGATTGCTCATCCGCTCCATCGCCCTGAACAGAAGCGGGAAAATGGCGTAGAAGATCATCTCCGCGGCGATCGACCAACCGCCAGGTACGATCGTGTTATTGGCGGGAGGATAGAGCCCGTGCACAAACAGCGCGTTGGCGATGATGTTGGTCAGCGTGTACTGGTCCGCGTTGGGATAAGGGCCGACCCCATACTTGCTGACGCCGATCGTCCATACTGTGTAAAACGCGATTCCGATGTAGTAGGCGGGGGCAATGCGGAAGAAGCGCCTCAGGTAGAACTTGAGCAAGGGGCGTGATTCTTCCCGCCTTGCATTCGTCGAGAGGCACAAGGTCAATGCCGAGGCAACGAAGAACAATTGGACGCCCATTTGACCGTAGGTGAAGAGCTTTGCTATGGCCGTCGTTCCTTGAACATACTGGCCGCAGTGCACTGCTATCACCATAAGGATGGCGATGGCGCGCATTGTGTCAATCCAGGCAAATTTTTTCGGCTCTGACATTTATTGCTGCCGGAGAGGGCTCATTACGTAAGCGATTGTGCTTGGTGAGCCGCATGGGAACGCACCAACACCGGGTTGCAGAAGGATAACAGAACGATTCGCCTGAACGAGACCAACCATGTTTCATCGTCTCTAGTCCAATGCGTCATTGATTTGGCACCGGGCGAATTCGCCGAGATGAATCGGCGTACTTCCACTTGATTGACTTGGGATTCTTGTTGTGTTGACGGATATAGCGCATCAGCTTGCGGTCCAGGTCCTTCACTGAAGTGAAGACGCCGAGCGCGATCACATCGTCCACGCAGAACACCGCCACATGCGCGGGCGGATTCAGATACAACCCAATCACGTCTGCGATTTTGGTCTCGAAGTTGGGATCGTTGGAGATCATGTGCTGCTCCAGCCTGAGCTTCCCCGGAAATTTCGCC
>NZ_AQPL01000681.1:0-2031 GCF_000395345.1 Cupriavidus sp. WS
TGATTTCATTGACTTTCCTGTTCGCTTTGTAAACGGGTATGGTGGCCTCCCACTTTTGAGGTTCACGATGCAGGGTTGGCACACAACGTTTTTGGGGATGCGTGGGCTCCCCCGCGATATCAGCGACTTCGAGATGAAGGCATTTTTCACCTTCGATGGTGCCGAGCGCGACGCAATCAATGCACGCCGAGGTGATTCCCACAAGCTTGGTCTGGCGCTCCATATTGGTTTCCTGCGCATGAGTGGGCGTTTGCTCGGTGCCTTTCGGGTAATTCCAGTAGCCTTGTGGCGCCACCTTGGCAACGAGCTTGGCATTGCAGCACCAGAAGTCGCCTCGCTGAGAGCCATGTATGAACGCGGGCGCACGCTATTCGATCACCAACAAGTAGCCTGCACGGTCCTTGGATTCCAGTGGATGAGCGAGCACCAGCGCCGCTCACTGGTACGTGAACTGCGCGACGAAGTGGCGCGCTGCGCCGACCGCGATCAGCTACTCGTGCGGGCGCGTCAATGGCTGTACAAGAACAAGCTGGTGATCGTGCACGAGCGGGCAATTCGGACACTGATTGCGGCGGCACTTGCCCAGCTTGAAGTTGAAACAGGCACCGCCATCGCCGCCAGCGTTGATCCAGCAACACTTGATCGCTGGCGAGCCTCAGTTTCAGAGCTGCGCCCAGATGGACAAACCCAGCAGAGTTGGCTATGGGCTGCACCGGCGAAACACTCAACCCGCCAAATCAGCGAGGTACTGGAGCGCATCGACCTGCTTTACACGCTGGACGTTCATAAGCACCTGGCAGACATCCCCGATCTCATCTTGCGCCGCTACGCGCGCCGACTTGTCTCCAGGCCGCCCTCAGCCGGAGCCAAGATCAAAGAGCCAGCGCGCACCGTGGAGGTCGCATGCTTTCTTCGGTATTGCCTGTTCACCACCACAGACCAGTTGATCCTTATGGTGCAGCGCCGGATCGCCGATCTGTGGCGTCAGGCTGCCGCCGATGTCCCCGCTACCGTCAATTGGGCCGCAATGTACAAAACGCTGCTCGGCGAACTTGTTGCCTTGAGCGCGCAAGGTGCGGTGCCAGATGCTGAGTTGCGTGCCCGTCTTGAAGCCTTGATCACCGAAACCCAGAAACGCAAACCACCGAGCAGGGCCTCCCTGGTCCGCGAGGGATTGATTGATGGAATTCGCCCCGTGCGGTCGTTGCTCGTCGCCATTGCAAAGCTGCCCTGGCAGGCCACCGGCGAGCATCCTGCCATCGAGTACCTTGCCAAGCTGCAAGCTTTATATCTCAAAGGATCCAGAAAGCTGCCAGTTGAAGTGGTGGCACCAAGTCTGGGAATGATCTGGCAGGTTTCGATCTCCAGCCCAGACCGGGAACGGGCGTTTCAGGCGTTGGAGGTGGCCACCCTGTTTGCCCTGCGCCGCGCGGTGCGCAATGGCTCGGTCTGGATTGAGCACAGCCTGAGCTTTCGGGGTCGTGCGCGCTTGTTCTTCACGGACGAGCGTTGGCAGGCAGAGTCCAAGAAACACTATGCCCGTCTATCGTTACCCAGCAAGGCTGCCACTTTCTTGAAGCCTTTGCTGGCCAGAGTAACTGCCGGTGTCGATGCGGTGGCCGCTGCAGCCCGCAGTGGCGTACTGCGCGTGGATGATGAACTCCATTTGTCGCCATTGCCCGCAGAGGACGAAGACCCAGAAGTGACCAAGCTGCGCGCGGCTTTGGATCACCGCATCGGTGAGGTTCAATTGCCGGAAGTGATTCTGGCCGTTGACGCCCAGGTGCGCTTTAGCTGGATCATGCTCGGACGTGAGCCGCGCTCTACCGACGAGCTGCTGATGGTCTATGCCGGCATCATGGCCCACGGCACCAGTCTGACTGCGGTCGAATGCGCGCGCATGATTCCGCAATTGTCTGCCACCAGCATTCGCCAGGCCATGCGCTGGGCGCGGGACGAACGGCGTCTGAGCCAGGCCTGCCAGGCTGTGCTGGAATTCATGCAGCGACACCCGATTGCCGCCACCTGGGG
>NZ_AQPL01000682.1:0-1800 GCF_000395345.1 Cupriavidus sp. WS
ACGGTGGTAGCGGCCGATCGCCACCAGCCAGTTTTCGCCGGTGGTGTGCTGCTCTCTCAGGATCTCGGCGGCGATGGCGAGATTGCGGTACGGGTCGAGCAAGTCGCACGCGCTGGCGTAGCGCTGCTGTTGGTAGCCGAGGTTGATCTGGCCCAGGCCCGCATCGATGCGCGTGTGCGGCGTGGAGCGCATCGCTTGCTGCAAACCGGCGCAGGCGTCGGCACGGGTCGCATAGCGGCGCGATTGGCCGGCGACGTTGAGGGACCACGGCCAAGGGACGATGCGTCCGTTGCGCCGGATGCCGCTCTCCTGCAAGGCCACGGCGTAGAGCACCGTCGAGGGAATGCCCGCGCGCTGGGCGGCAAGCTGGTAGGCCGGTGGCGGAACCTCCTGGGCCTGGGCGGCGCAGGCGCAGAGGCCGGCAGCGAGCACCAGTGCGCGCAACGGCGCCGTCAGGGTTGGCGTTGCCATTGGCCGTTCACTTCGCGCACGACGGCAGGCAAATCGCCGGGCAGGCCCAGCGACAGCCAGCGGCCACCGTCGTGGTTGAGCGTGATGCTGCCGCCGCGCACCCGTGTGGGGTCGATCTGTGCGCGCTTGGCCCAGTCGCGGATGCGCGCGTCGTCCTGGCGGCTGCCGACCATGTACAGGTCGAACTCGGTACCTGAGGATTGCAGGCGTTGCACGAGCTGTCCGCAGGCCGCGCAGCCGTCCTTGACGAACACCGCCGTGCGTCCGCTGCCGCGCACTGTGCCGACGCTGGGTTTGTCGTCAGGCAGGTTCACCCGTTGCATGCCGGGGTTCAGGCGCTGCCAGGCTTCGTCGTAGGCACGTTGATATGCAAGCAGCTTCTCGACGCGGCGCGCTTCGACTTGCACCTGCAGTTCTGCATAGCGCCGCCGTTCCTCGTCGTTGCGGGCCTCGATGCCCAGGGCGGACAGAGGGTCCAGGTTGGGCGAATAGATGCCCAGCGGCCCGTCCATCAACTCGCGGTAGCGCGCCCATTCCTGCGGTTGGAGGCCCCAGTCGCTTGCTACCTGGTCGTCCGGGGTTCGGGCGACCAGCGGACGCTCCTGGTTCTGCGCATTGCGGGCCGGGGCGGTGACCGGCTGCTGCGCCCAGGCGGGCAATTGGGCGGATGCCAGCAGGAGCGCGGAAAGGATGATCGACGGCTTCATGTGGTGTGCTCCGGTCAGGGAATCGCCACGCGACGGGTCTGGTCGCCGGCCTGGAACACGGCGGTGTTGCCCTCGACCGCCTGCAAACGCCACGGGCCGAGCGCGTCACCTGGCAGCAGTACCTGAAGCTGATCGGGCGTGAAATCCGCGCTGCTCGGCGCGACGGACACGCTGCGCTGGCCAGCGCGCAATTCGGCGCCGACGACGCGGAACGGCATCTGGGGCGGTTCGGGCTTGGCGGCGGCCTTGCTCGATGCGCGCGGCTGGAGGGGTGCTGCGGCGCGCGGAACAGGCGCAGTCGTCTGGCGCGCCTTGACCTGCTCGACCTCGGCGCGCAGCGCCTGAAGGTCGTCGGCAGCGGCATAGCCGCTCAGCGCTGTCTCAACCTGGGCAGCGCGTGCTTCCAGGACTTGACGGGTGTCTTTGAGGTCCGCCGCCGTTGCGGCGGTCGGACGCCGCTGGATGGCCTCGATGGCCTCGGCCAGGCCCGCGGCCTGCGCATCCAGGCGTTCCAGGCGGGAATCGAGCCGTTCCTGGTCGGCCTGGTCGTTCATGGTCTGGTAGCCCAAGGCTACGAAGACGCTGAGGCCGATCAGCCACAGCCACAGAAGGCTCTGCACCA
>NZ_AQPL01000683.1:0-207 GCF_000395345.1 Cupriavidus sp. WS
CGCTGAGGCCGATCAGCCACAGCCACAGAAGGCTCTGCACCACCACCACGACGGCGGCCGGGCGCCGGGCAGACTGTGGGGCGCTCATGGCTGGCCTCCCGAAACCGAAGGCTCCAGCGGGAACGTTTGCACCGCCTTGGCGGCGGGTGGCTCGGATGCGGTTTCGACGGCCGCGCTGTCGGCGGGCCGTTCGAAGCAAATCTGCCG
>NZ_AQPL01000684.1:0-1861 GCF_000395345.1 Cupriavidus sp. WS
TGCGACAGCCGCGCGAGCGGGAAATCGGACGGCGTGAAGCCGGCGGCCTCGTTCGACGTGCAATGCGCGATGACGGCAAGCAGTTCCGCGCGGTAGTCCTCGGCCAGCTGCTGCACGGTGGCATGCTTGTGCCGCGCGCGGCTGAAGGCAAAGGACAGCTTCAACTGTCCGCCGGACACTTGCCCGCTGATTGACAGCGGATGCGACAGCGGCGTCTGCGGGTCCTGGTTGGCGCCGGTTTCGCCGGTGCCCGGGCGCCAGGGGGCATCGCCGGCCAGGCTGGCGTCGAACTGGCCGAGGTAGTTGAACACGACCTCGGGCTTGGGCAGGGCGGCTATGGCGGCTTGCTGTTCGGCGGTGCCGAAGCGGCGCAGCAGGCCGAAGCCGATGCCCTCGCCGGGCACCGCGCGCAGTTGTTCCTTGACGGCCTTGATCGCGTCCGGCAGCGTGCCGGCGCCGTCGAGCGCAACGGGGAATAGCGTGGTGAACCAGCCCACGGTGCGGCTCAGGTCGAGCGCATCATCGACGCCGGCCACGCGGCCGTGGCTTTCGAGGTCGATCAACGTCCGCGCGTTGCCGCTCCAGCGCGCCAGCACGCGCGCGAGCGCGGTCAGCAGCAGGTCATTGATGCGGGTGCGGTAGGCGGCGGGCGCGTGCTGGAGCAGCGCTTGCGTGGCGTCGGCGGGCAGCGTCAGCGCGAGGCTGTCGCGTTCGGCGACGGTGAGCGAGCCGCTCGGGTCGTCGCAAGGCAGCGCAGCGGCCGCATTCGACAGCGCCTGCCAGTGCGGCAATTCCGACGCGCGCGAAGCGGCGTTGCGGCGCAAGGCTTCCGACCAGCGCTGACAGGAGGCTGTGCGCGCGGGCAGGGCGGCAGGCTCGCCGCCAGCCCGCTGCCGATACGCGGCCAGCAAGTCCTCGATCAGGATGCGCCAGGACACGCCATCGACCACAAGATGGTGAATCACCAGCAACAGTTGCCATTGACCCGCTGCGCCGTGCAGCGCGACGGCGCGCAGCAGCGGACCGTGCGCGAGATCGAGGCTGCGCTGCGCGGCCTCGCAATGGGCAATGCGCCCGGCGTCGTCGCCGAACTCGCGCACCCACAGCAGGTCCGGTGCCGCTTCCGCGTCCGCATAGGTCTGGACCCAGGCACCATCCGCCTGCGAGAACCGCAGCCGCAGCGCATCGTGATGGGCGACCAGATCGCCCAATGCCAGCGCCAGCGCCTGTGTATCGAGCGCCTCCCGGCAATCGAGCAAGACCGACTGGTTCCAGTGATGGCGCACCGGCATCGGCGTCTCGAAGAACGCGGCCTGGATCGGCAGCAGCGGCACGGCGCCGGTCGGCACCGTCTCATCCGCCACGCCATCGCGCGGCAGCGGCTGCGCGACGGTGGCGAGCTCGGCCAGCGTCTGGCGCTCGAACAACTGGCGCGGCGTCAGCAGCCAGCCGGCGGCGCGGGCGCGCGCGACGATCTGCAGGCTGAGGATGGAGTCGCCGCCCAACTCGAAGAAATTGTCGGCGCGGCCCACGCGCGGCAGGCCGAGCACCTCGGTCCAGATGGCGGCAAGCGCGGTTTCCGCCTCGCCCGCGGGCGCGACGAATGCCTGCGTGCCGCCGAACTCGGGCGCGGGCAGGGCGCGGCGGTCGAGCTTGCCGTTGGGCGTGAGCGGCAGCGCGGCGAGCACGACGAAGGCGGCGGGGACCATGTAGTCGGGCAGTTGCTCGGACAGCGCCGCGCGCAGCGACGCCACATCCACGACGCAACCCTCTGCCGGCACCACGTAGGCAGCGAGCCGCGCGCCGGTCGGACCCTCCACCGCGATCACCGCCGCATTGGCGACACCCGCCTGCGCCAGCA
>NZ_AQPL01000685.1:0-245 GCF_000395345.1 Cupriavidus sp. WS
CTTCAGGATTTCGTCGGTGAGTTCGGCGACGAACTGCTCGACGCCCTCAACAGCGCCAACCCGCCGGTCTATTCCGGCGAGCCGCAGGCGCACCGGCAACTCATCGTCGCCAGCCTCAAGCGCAAGCTGTTCCAGGCCCAGGCCGAAGTCGTCCATGCCGCCGCCGAGCTGCTGATCGACCGTGGCGAGCGCGCCGCGATCGTCAATGGCGAAATGGGCTGCGGCAAGACGACCGTCGGCATCGC
>NZ_AQPL01000686.1:0-1663 GCF_000395345.1 Cupriavidus sp. WS
CGGCGAAATGGGTTGCGGCAAGACGACCGTCGGCATTGCCACGGCCGCCGTGCTCAACGCCGAAGGGTATCGCCGCACCCTGGTGCTTTCGCCACCGCACCTTGTTTACAAGTGGCGGCGCGAGATCCAGGAGACGGTAGCGGGCGCCAAAGTGTGGGTGCTCAACGGGCCGGATACGCTCGTCAAGCTCATCAAGCTGCGTGAGCAGTTGGGTGTCCAGCCCACGGGTCAGGAGTTCTTCGTCCTGGGCCGCGTGAGGATGCGGATGGGCTTTCACTGGAAGCCTGTCTTCACCCAGCGGCGCACCCGTCACGGCGACGTGGCGGCCTGCCCGGACTGCGGCACGGTCATCACCGACCTCGACGGCGAGCCGGTCAACCCTGCCGCGCTCGAAGCCGAGGAATACCGCAGGAAGTGCAGCCACTGCGCCGCGCCCCTGTGGACGCTGATTCGTCCGCGAAGCATGGCCGGTAGCGACCAGTCCTCGGCCGTCCTCAAAGCCTTGAAGCGCATCCCCACCATCGGGGAAGTCACCGCGCAGAAGCTGATGCAGAAGTTCGGCGACGGCTTCCTGGCCTCGATGCTCGGCGACAACATCCATGAGTTCATCAACCTCATGGACGGCAACGGCGAGCTGGTGTTTTCCGACCGTCAGGCCACGCGCATGGAGCGTGCGATGGCCAATATGGAGTTCGGCTTCGGCGAGGGCGGCTATCAGCCGTCCGAGTTCATCAAGAGGTACCTGCCGCAAGGCACGTTCGATCTGCTCATCGCTGATGAAGCGCATGAGTACAAGAACGGCGGTTCCGCACAGGGTCAGGCCATGGGTGTGCTGGCAGCGAAGGCTCGCAGAACCTTGCTGCTGACTGGCACGTTGATGGGCGGCTACGGCGACGATCTGTTCTACCTGCTGTTCCGAGCACTGCCTGGACGGATGATCGAAGACGGCTACCGCCCGACCACGAGCGGCAGCATGACCTCCGCCGCCATGGCCTTCATGCGCGACCACGGCGTACTGCGCGATATCTATTCCGAGAGCACCGGCACGGCGCACAAGACGGCCAGGGGCACCAAGGTATCGGTGCGCACGGTCAAGGCTCCCGGCTTCGGGCCGAAAGGAGTCTTGCGGTGCATTCTGCCGTTCACGATCTTCCTCAAACTCAAGGACATCGGCGGCAATGTGCTGCCGCCGTATGACGAGGAGTTTCGTGAAGTCCAGATGGACGTGGCGCAAGCCGCGGCCTACCGCGACCTGGCGGGTCGGCTGACCGCGGAGCTGAAACAGGCTCTGGCGCGACGCGATACGACGCTGCTGGGTGTGGTGCTCAACGTGCTGCTCGCCTGGCCGGATTGCTGCTTCCGATCGGAAACCGTGGTGCATCCGCGCACGCGCAACACCTTGGCGTTTGTCCCGGCTCAGTTCAACGAGTTCGAGATCAGCCCCAAGGAGCGTGAGCTGATCGACATCTGCAAAGAGGAGAGGGCCCAGGGCCGCAAGGTCCTGGCCTATACGGTCTATACCGGCACGCGCGACACCACGTCGCGCCTGAAGGTGTTGCTGGAGCAGGAAGGCTTCAAGGTGGCGGTGCTGCGCGCGAGCGTGGACGCCAGCCGCCGCGAGGACTGGATCGCCGAACAACTGGACCGTGGCATCGACGTGCTC
>NZ_AQPL01000687.1:0-1777 GCF_000395345.1 Cupriavidus sp. WS
CCGCGGCATCGGCTACCTCAGCCGTCCGAAGGACGTCACCCGCAAGGATGGCGATCCGTTCCTGTCGTGCAGCGTCGCGGCGCTGGCCGGGCCTGTCGGTGAACCGGAATATCGGTACTTCGACACCATCGTCGCTACCCCTGAAGCCGAGCACCTGGTTCGCCGGTGCGTGCAGGCCATCGAAGGGGACCGCAAGGTGCTGATCGCCTTCCGTCTGAACGACATGAAGATCGATCCGTACATCCGCACCAAAGGCGAGCGCGCCGGGGAACCGGGAGCGAGCCTTGAATCGACGCTGGTCCACATCGGTCTCATCAAGATCGACGGCACCCAGGTCTATCCGACGAGCCAGGCGCAAGCCGAGGCGCCGCAGGCCGAGGACGCACCCGCGCCCGAAGCCGAGGTTGCCGCCGAAATCGCTGCCGACCAATCTGCCGAACCCGCCGAGCGCGAGCCGGAAGGTGAAGCCGAGGAGCAGGAGCCGGAACTGGCTGCTTCGTTCTGATCCGGCATGGCCCCTCACGGGGCCTTGCCTTTTTCCTATTTCCCAAGGAGAACCATCATGGCAGCCACATCGGCACCTACGAGATCAGTCCTGCCCATCGTCGTCCCGGGCCAGCTCACGTTGCGGACCATCCGCGGCAAGAACGGCCCGTTCACGGTCGGTCGTCTGACCACCCCCATCGGCGAGTTCGCCGTCAAGGACGCGGAGCTGGAGCAGTACCCCGAAGGCAAGTACGACGGGGAATTCGTCATTCGCTATATCTTCGCCAAGTCCTATCCGGTCGCGGGCGGCGCGCGGTTTGAAGTTCGCGCCAACCTCGACGGTATGACGCTCAACGGCATCGACAAACTGAGCCGTGACGAGGCCCGGAGCTTCGCCACCCAGGAGGTCGATCCCCTTGACGAAGAGCAAGGGACGCAGCCTGCGGCAACGCCGGCCAAACCTGCCAAAACATCCAGGCCCGCCAAGCCCGCACCCGTGCTGGCGTCTGCGGACCCGCTGGTCGATACCACGCCCTTCGGTGTGGATGCGCCGACACCCGCTGCGGCTGCTGCCCCCGGCAGCACCGAAGATGGCGACGCTGCACTGTTCGGCCTGCTGTGGCCGCTGGGAGAATCCGTAAAGCTGGATTCGACCATCGACCGCCGCACCCTGCGCGCGCAGATCGTTCGCCTGGGCGAACTTGGCTACGCGCTGGACTTCAAGACCCAGGAGTGGAGCCGCCAGGCCGAACTGCAACCTGCGTGATCGCAGACGCCGCATCCGCGGTGTTCTTCATCCACCCGCCGGGGTTCTTTCCCCATGCGGGGGAGACCCTGGCCTTTTCTTTGGAGGTCTCCATCATGTCCAACATCGCTTCAGATACCCACCGTTCCGCACTGGATGAAACCGCGTGGCGGGCTGTCTGCGAGACGGCTGCCAAGCAAGCCATCCATGGCTGCGGACAGTCTCACGACTGGTACGTGGAACGGTTCAGTTCAGAAGTTGACGCGCAAGTACATCGGTTACCCGAGCATCAGCAGGCATATGCCCTGCAGATAGCAGAGGAATACGGGGACTACGCAACACCCGCCGAAAGGCAGGAGACTCAGGACTGGAATGCCGAAAACGGCATTTGCATGCACGGCATCGATCGGGATTGCTGCCCGGCCGGTTGCGGTGATCTTGAGTACTGACACGCGACTTCATCGCTGCTAACGCGGCATTCCATCACCCGCTGGGGGTTCTCCCCCGCGGGGAGGCCTCCGGCTCCACTTTTCAGGAGGCCTTTCA
>NZ_AQPL01000688.1:0-928 GCF_000395345.1 Cupriavidus sp. WS
GGGAGGGTGGGGTTGGCAATGCGTTGGGCAGCAGCCTCGCGGGAGGCAATTCCAGCGGTAGCAGCAGGACCAGCCAGGAGCAGGCGCTCGCGCAGGCACGGGGCAACGTGATGAGTTTCGGCAGCGTCTATGGCAATGCTGATGGTTCGAGCTACTTGAGCAATACGCCCGCGAGTGGCATGTTCGACGGACTAGCGGTTGCACAAAACACGCCAGTTCCGGTTCTGTTGGCCAGCAACGGTGGTATTGTGAGCGATGCGATGCCGAGCCCCGATGTGGAGGTTTTGCGGCGGGCGACGAATGGATTCGACCCCGCGTTCCCGCATGTCGGGCCGCGGGAGGAGAACGGGCAGATGCCGCAAATCACCGTGGGCGCGAAGGCGCTGCCGGTGAACGGTGGCTTTGGGCAAAGCGTGACTTATGGCCCCGCTCTCACTGGCGAGATACAGGCCACCAATCCGGTGAAGGACTTCTTTACCGACACCACGGTTGGGAAAACTTGGCTTGGACTGAGCGAAGGGGCGCTGAAGCTGGCGACGGCTCCGTTGGAGGCAGGCAAACAAGTGGTGCTGACGGCGGGCGATGCCATCGGACATGCGGTCTATGGCCTGGGCAACGCGGTTACCGGTGGCAATCAGACGTACCAGTCCGCGAGCGGGCTGTATCAATCGCTGGAGCGACAGGGGGCGTTGGGCACCATTGGCAGCGTTGCCGCCGGTACCGTGAAGGGCATGTTCGGGTCGGTGGATGCGCTCTATCGCAGGGATTTTCCGGGGTTCGTCGAATCCCTTCCAGGGACCGTGGCAACGGTCGTTGGGGCTGGCGCTATCCAAAAGGCAGGGACCATCGGTGAGTTGAATCCTTTAGTGACCACCTACCGGGTTGAAGGCATTCCGAACCAGCGTATCTTCGTCAACGAAGCGGGCCA
>NZ_AQPL01000689.1:0-878 GCF_000395345.1 Cupriavidus sp. WS
CATTCCGAACCAGCGTATCTTCGTCAACGAAGCGGGCCATGTCTCCCTAGTACCAGGAAATGATTCCGTTGTTTGGCTAAACTTTGGGCAAGAGGGCCGTGCGGCCCAGTACCTACAGACTAAGATAGACAAGGGCCTCCCAGGCGCAGAACTCAAGTCGTTCGAGGTAAATTCACAGTTTGTCGACCGGATACGCTCGGATGCGGTCCCTGAAAGGTTCGCACGCCAGTATCCGGACAAGCCGATTATTAGCCGGGACCCCTACCCAGACCAGTTCGGGGTACCCAAGGCATACTTCAATGACCTAATGCAATCGATTAAGCAAGGAAGCGGACGCAATGGACGCTAGAACGGAAAAGGAACGCCTTCAGGCGAACAATGAACTCGCCTCAATGCCGGCGAACCCGTGGGAGTTCGAGATTGACTTAGGGTCGCATCCCGATGCGACCTTGGAGAAAATCTTGGCCGTATTGCGGATAATTGCTGCGCACTCTGCGGATGAGTGGCCGTCTGATGATGAGTGGAAGGGAGCGCTTCCGGTGTGGTTGCTTTCGAGCCTACCTGAGCTGACGAAAGAGGAAACTGATAGGCTTCTGGCTACGACACCCCGTGACCGGTGGGACTCTTTGCCATGGGAGTTCGGGTCGTGGCTAGATGCTGTCCGTGACAGAGGCTGGCTATGGTGGGGACATCGACGCGAAGGAAGTCGGGCGAAAGTTGTGGTCCATATTGCCATGCTGCCTGAGCGCATTGACGCCTTTAAAGAGTTGTTGCGTGTAGCTGGTGCGACAGTGCTTACCGAGAAATACGCAGCTCTCTAGCATCGACGCAAGTGATTCTGACGCCCGCCTTGCACGGGCGTTGCCGTTCCTGGCCTC
>NZ_AQPL01000690.1:0-1515 GCF_000395345.1 Cupriavidus sp. WS
TCCTGGGCGCACTGGCCGGAGAAAGCCGTGCGCTCCAACCGCCAGGGCAAAAATGGGCGCACGCAGGTTGTGTGTCTGGACCCCGGCGCCGCATCGCGTGGCGCGTGCTCGACGCCCAATATTTCGGCGTCGCCCAGCGTCGCCGTCGCGTGTTTCTTGTGGCAAGTGGTGGAGGTGGCCTCGATCCCGCAGAAGTACTTTTTGAGCGCGAAGGCCTGCTCGGGGATTCTTCGCCGGGCTTCGCGCCGTGGCAAGACGCTTCCCGCGCTGCTGGACATGGCATTGCAGCAGCAGGCTATGCCGGACTGAAGCAGCCCTATGGCAAGGTCACCATGACGTTCGGGTTCGGTGGCGGCAATACGGCAGGCCCCATCGACGTGGCCGCCTGCCTGACCGCCGCGCCCGGCCCGAAGAATGACTTCGAAATCGAAACCTTCCTCGCGCAGTCCATCGCGGGCAACATCACCCACACGCTCAGCACCGCCAATGGCGGCAAGGGCAGCAGCGAGGACGGCACCGGCAAAGGCGTTCCGATCATCGCTTTCACCGCCCAGGGCTACGGCGCGGATGCGGTAATGAACCGGGCACCGACGCTGCGCGCAGGCGGGCATCGCAGCAGCCATGCGAACGCAGGCGTGGTGCCTGCCATTGCCTTCGCGCAGAACAACCGCGGCGAAGTGCGCTTCGAGTCCGGCCATGGGCAGGTGGCTTGCACCGTCCTGTCCAACGGCAAGCCCGGCTACGGTGTGCCGATGGTGGCATGCGTTGCCCTGCGGGGCCGGCAGCATGGTCTTGCCGCCGAGTTGGGCGACGGCGTATCGACCGCACTGCGCACCAGCGGCGGCGGCGCGGACAAGCCCCATGTGTTGATCCCTGACTTCGAGGCGCATTTCCAATACGACTGGAATGGACCCAGTGCGGCGGACTGGTCGCAGTGGCGCGTGCGGCGGCTGATGCCCACGGAGTGCGAGCGGCTGCAGGGCATGCCCGACGACTACACGCTGATCCCGTACCGCGGCAAGCCTGCCGCAGATGCTCCGCGCTACAAGGCGATTGGCAACTCCATGGCCGTCCCATGCATGGCTTGGCTGGGCAACCGGCTGGTGCAGTGCCTGCACAAGACGGACTCGACCGCTTCGGATTGATCGACGACGCAGCCTGCGGGCCGCGCCATTCTCCCTCCTGCATTGCCGACGTGTCGGCAGCAGCCCGCAGCCAGGGTGTCAAGGCTGCCGTGGGTTCCACCCACGCCACCCGCCAGTTCGCCTCGGCATCTCACCGGCGAACGCTGCCCACCGGGGCACCGATGCCTCCTTTCTCCAACCCACGGGATGGTCGCCACGTCCCGTCAGGAACGTGTCGCCACCCGGTCGATTTCAGGACTTCCCATGGACACCATCACCAAGCAAGACCGCATCATGCTGAAGAACCTCAAGGTCGCCGACTTCGCCAGCGAGGAAACGCTGTGCTTCACCGCGACCGTCGTGTTCGACGGCACTCCAATCGCCGAGGCCC
>NZ_AQPL01000691.1:0-1635 GCF_000395345.1 Cupriavidus sp. WS
CCGAGGGCGTGGCCCAGCGCGTGTAGCGCCTGAGCTTGCGATCGCGTACGACGTTGATACCGACCCGCCAAGGCGTGGATGTTCTCGACAAACGTACGACGGGGACAATTGGCGTTCGTACATTTGAAGCGACGCACCTCAATAGCGAGAATGACCCGCTGCTCGAGCATCGGACGTTCTTCCAGCCTGCGCACATAGCGGCCGTGGATTCGGTAACTCCAACGATGGCAGGCAGGACAAGATGCCGCGCGAACCGTACTACAGGCTTCGACAGTAATGGTCTCCCCGCACGCATCGCTGGAGACCACGCGCTTACCCACACGGGCGAGAATACGATCAATCCCACCGAGAACTTGCCTCATGGTAACGATCAACATACGGCCAAATCGGCCAGCCCTCGACTCGGCCGTCAAACAAAGTGCGGGAGACCCGCGATTACTACACTTCACGCCTGCGATCGCGACCGGACTAAGCGAGTCCAAAAGGACAAGGCAGGCCAATTTAGTTCGGCTTCAACACGCGCAGCCGCAGAAGGTCGATATTCGCGCGGCCATACATTTGGCGCTTGAGGAGCTTGAGCCGGTTGACATGACCCTCAGTCTGGCCATTGCTCCATGGCAACCTGAAGGCCGCCCGTACAGCCGGTAAGTCGGCGCGCAAGCTTTGCGCGAACCGACGCATTTCCACAGCGTCGCAGCACGACAAACGTTTCAACCATCGATCGAGATGTCGCAGACTTCGCCGATGCATGAGTCCGAGAAATTCCCGCGCGAGGCTGCGGACCTCGCCCACCACAGGTTCGATCTTGCACAGCGCCTGCACGAACCGCTCGTGGTCCACGCTCTTTGGCTCTTCGACAGCGAGCTTTCTCCATCCGACAAGCCATCCAAACACGCGCCGGGCCGACGGAATTGGCATCGTTTGCACGGGCTTCTGGACATGCGGCGTCTTGCCCAGCGGAAAGAGAAGGCGGGCCATGCAACTCTGCACGGTGGCGGGACTGCCCTTATAGCCTCGCTGCTTGAGTTCTTGCCAGATTAGTTCAGGAAAGCGACAGCCCTGAGCGATTCGTTCCTCGATATAGTCGCGATAGGGATCCAAAGGCGTCGGACCCCGCGCCTTGGGCGCGCGCTCGGGGAATGCCCCCGCGTGGACGAACTTCTGCACGGTTACATTGCTGATCGAGAGCTCGCGCGCGATTCCTTTGAGCGTGCCGCCCTGGGCGCGTAGCGCCATCACCTGCTTGTACAACGCAAGCCGCGTGGCGCGTCGCTGATCGCTCAGACGCTCCCATGACCTGAGTGAGTTGAAGCGGCTTAGTCCGCCGCCCTGCCGGCCCAAGGTCGCCCTACCGACCTCGATTTGCTGCGCGGCTTGGCGCAGTTGTGGCCCGAGTCGGTATAGCAGCCTCTCGACGTTGTCACGCAGGTTGCTCAGCAGATGCCAGCGATCCGAGACTTGCTTGGCCGCCGGCAGCGCGAGGTCGACCGCTTCGGAATAGGCCCCGGCCCGGTCCCTGGCGACGATCTCGATCGAGGGGTGCACACGCATCCACGCAGCCACCGCAATGGCGTCCCTACCGGCGAACACTTCGATCGGCTCACGTCGCTCGAGATCGACGATGATTGTTCCGTA
>NZ_AQPL01000692.1:0-1569 GCF_000395345.1 Cupriavidus sp. WS
GCCGGCTGCGGTCCGACGCCGCCGGTCAGCCAGTCGAGCGGCACGCCGGCATGCGCCAGGCTGTCTCCCAGCGTGCGCGCGTAGGTGGCCACGCCGGTGCCCGCGCCGAGGGTCCAGGTGCGCGCGTCGATGGCCACGCGCAGGTCCGCCGGCGGCGCCGCGCGCAGCGCGGCCCGCCACGGCGGCACCACGGGATGCCGCTCATGATGGGGGCGCGATTGATCTGTGCGCGTCGCCGTGCTCATAATGCGCCAGCACGAACCACTGCGCGGACCATCACGCGAATCCAATGATCTCTTTCCAGAACGTCAGCAAGCGCTATCTCGTGGGCCATGTTCCAACCACTATCCTCAGCAACGTTTCATTCGACATCGGCCGCGGCACCGCGCTGGGCATCTGCGGCGCCAACGGCGCCGGCAAGTCCACGCTGATGCGGCTGGCCGCGGGCGTGGAGATGCCCAGCGCGGGCCGCGTGCGGCGGACCTTCTCCGTGTCATGGCCGCTGGGCTACAGCAGCGCGTTCCAGAGCAGCCTCACCGGCGCCGACAACGCGCGCTTCATCGCGCGCGTCTACGGCAAGCCGATCGACGACACGCTCGCCTTCGTCAACGACTTCGCCGAGCTCGGCCGCTACTTCCGCATGCCGGTCAGGTCCTACTCGGCGGGCATGTCGGCACGGCTGGCGTTCGCGATCTCGCTGGCGGTGGAGTTCGACTGCTACCTGATCGACGAGATCACCTCCGCCGGCGACGCCCGCTTCCGCCAGCGCTGCCACGACGCCCTGCGCGCGCGGCTGGCGGACAGCGCGCTGATGATGGTGTCGCACGACCCCGCAACGCTGAACGACTTCTGCAACGCCGGCGCCGTCCTCCATGACGGGCAACTGCGCCTGTACGGCACGGTCGCCGAAGCGCTCACCGTCCATCACGCGATGCAGCAAGGCGACGAGGCGCCACACCGCGCAACGCTGGCAAGCGTGACAACCGCCGGTGACATGGCGGCGTCATCGATTGGGTAGATTCGTTCACGGAATTGCCATGCGGGATGGCCATGCTTGCGGGCGCGAGTGTGGGCGCGAGCGCGAGCGTGGGCGGGAAGACGCGCCGGGACGGACGGACAATCCGCCGGCGCGCACGCGCGCTACCGGCCGCGCCCCATGCCGCGCGGCGTGCTAGTCGATGGACAAGCGCCGCAGCAGCCAGCCGCGCAGGGCATAGGTCAGGCTGCAGTAGCCGGCCAGGATCGGCACCGCCAGGAGCCAGAACGTGGCCGGGAGCGGCACCAGCCCCAGCGGCTGCGCCAGCGGTGAATAAGGCAGCCACACGCCCGCCGCGCAGATGGCCAGCGTGGTGGCGATGAGCGCGTTGCTGGCCCGGCTTTGCACGAAGGGAATGCGCCGCGTGCGGATGACGTGGACGATCAGGGTCTGGGACAGCAGCGACTCCAGGAACCAGCCGGTCTGGAACAGGTTCTGCTGCGCGGGCGTGCTGGCGCCCAGCACCCAGTAGAGCGCGGCGAAGGTGAGGTAGTCGAACACCGAGCTGATCGGACCGATGCAGAGGATGTAGC
>NZ_AQPL01000693.1:0-1528 GCF_000395345.1 Cupriavidus sp. WS
ATCAGTTCCGCGATCAGTTCAGACCGCGATTGGGGAGAGAAATACCAGCCCATGAGAGGCCTCCTGAAGAAGTAGAGCCGGAGGCCTCCCCGTGGGGAAGAACCCCCAGCGGGTGATGGAATGCCGCATGTGCGGCGGTGGAACTCAGTGCGGACTAGGAACCGCAACCGGCCGGGCAGCAACCCAGCGTGATCCCATGCGAACAGCAGCCGTTGTCGGCGAGCCAGTCCTGGGTTTCCTGCCGCTCGGCAGGCGTTGCGTAGTCCCATTCCCGGGTCGCGATTTCCAGCGCCTGAACGCGCTGGTCATCCGGCAATCGATTGGCTTGCGTGTCGATCTCCGAGCTGAAGAGCGTCACGTAGTGGTCGTAAGACAGGCCGCAACCGCGCTGGGCGCGTTCGGCAGCCGCCTTGCAAAGAGCCCGCCACGCGGATTCATCCAGCGCGGAACGGGGGGTATCGCAGGCGATGGTGGACATGATGGAGACCTCCAGAGAAAAGCCAGGGCCTCCCCGCTTGGGGAGGGAACCCCGGCGGGCGGATGAAGCACGCCGCGGATGCGGCGTCTGCGATCACGCAGGTTGCAGTTCGGCCTGGCGGCTCCACTCCTGCGTCTTGAAGTCCAGCGCGTAACCCAGATCGCCCAGGCGGGCGATCTGTGCGCGCAGGGCGCGGCGGTCGATGGTCGAATCCAGCTTCACGGATTCGCCCAGCGGCCACAGCAGGCCGAACAGCGCGGCGTCGCCGTCTTCGGTGCTGCCAGGGGCAGCGACCGCGGCGGGCGGCGGCGCGTCCACACCGAACGGCGTGGTATCGACCAGCGGGTCTGCGGATGCCTGCACGGGTGCGGGCTTGGCGGGCTTGGATGCCTTGGCGGACTTGGCCGGTGTTGCCGCAGGCTGCTTTCCTAGCTCTTCATCGAGTGGATCGATGTCATGGGTGGTGAAGCTGCGAATGTCTTCGCGGCTCAGCTTGTCAACGCCGAAGAGCGTCATGCCATCCAGGTTGCATCGAATCTCGAACTTGAAGCCATCCCTCATGGGGATCGGGTTAAGAAAGATATAGCGGACCACGAATTCCCCGTCGTACTTGCCTTCGGGGTACTGCTCAAGCTCCGCGTCCTTTACCGCGAAGTTTCCGATCGGAGTCGTGAGAAAACCGACTCTGAAAGGACCATTACGGCCTCGGATTGTGCGAATCGAAAGCTGGCCAGGTACAACGACGGGGAGTAGAGAGCGTGGGGAAGTAGATGTCGCGGGTGCCGATGTGGCTGCCATGATGGTTCTCCTTGAGGAATAGGGAAAAGGCAAGGCCCCGCGAGGGGCCATGCCGGATCAGAACGAAGCAGCCAATGCCGGCTCCTGCTCCTCGACTTCACCTTCGGGCTCGCGCTCGGCGGGCTCGGCAGGCTGGTCGGCAGCGGTGTCGGCGGCAACCTCGGCTTCGGGCGCGGGTGCGTCCTGGGCTTGCGGCGCCTCGGCTTGCGCCTGGCCTGTCGGATAGACCTTCGTGCCGTCGATCTTGATCAG
>NZ_AQPL01000694.1:0-1562 GCF_000395345.1 Cupriavidus sp. WS
TTTCCGTTTTCTGAGACGACCCCACTACGCCCGCACCGGCTCGCCGATCGACCTCGCCGTCTTCGCCGCCCAGCGCCGCCAGGTGCTCCAGCACATCCTGTTCCAGCAGCGCCGCGGCGTGCCGCCGGCGCGGATCAGCGTCGACGACATCGCCTTCCTGCTGCGCTAGGCACACACTCGGACAATTCCGTATCCGGCGCGGACTTCGATATACTGTATATGCATACAGTCATGGAGACGCCGCGCCCGGCCACGGCAGGACGCAGGCGTCGCCCGATCCCAGCCCGCCGCCAATGCCATCCGCAACCCGCCGCATCGCCCACCTGGACATGGACGCGTTCTACGCCTCCGTCGAACTCCTGCGGTACCCGGAACTGCGCGGCAAGCCCGTGGTGATCGGCGGCGGGCGCAACGCCACGCCCGAGACGCTGCCCGACGGCAGCCGGCGCTTCGCCCGCCTGCGCGACTACGCCGGCCGCGGCGTCGTCACCACCTCCACCTACGAGGCGCGCGCGCTCGGCGTCTTCTCCGCGATGGGCATGATGAAGGCCGCCCAGCTCGCGCCGGACGCCATCCTGCTGCCCACCGACTTCGACTCCTACCGGCACTACTCCCGCCTGTTCAAGGCCGCCGTCCACGCCTTCACCGACCAGATCGAAGACCGCGGCATCGATGAAATCTACATCGACCTCAGCGACGTGCAAGGCGAGCCGGCCGAACTCGGCACGCGCATCAAGCAGGCCGTGCGCGAAGCCACGCAACTGAGCTGCTCCATCTGCATCGCCCCCAACAAGCTGCTCGCCAAGATCGGCTCCGAACTCGACAAGCCCGACGGCCTCACCCTGCTCACCGCCGCGGACATCCCCGCGCGCATCTGGCCCCTGCCCGTGCGCAAGGTCAACGGCATCGGCCCCAAGGCCACCGAGAAGCTCGCCGGCCTGGGCATCGCCACCGTCGGCGACCTCGCCCATGCCGACCTCGGCCTGCTGCAAAGCCACTTCGGCCGCAGCTACTCCGCGTGGCTGGCGGAAACCGCCCAGGGCCGCGACGACCGCAGCGTGGTGGTCAGCGCCGAACCCAAGTCCATGAGCCGCGAAACCACCTTCGAGCGCGACCTCCACCCGCGCCAGGACCGCCAGGCCCTCTCCGAAATCTTCACCGGCCTGTGCCAGCGTCTGGCCGAAGACCTGCACCGCAAGGGCTATGTCGGCCGCACCGTCGGCGTCAAGCTGCGCTACGACGACTTCCAGACCGTCACGCGCGACCTGAGCCTGCCCGAGCCCACCGCCGACGCCGTGCAACTGCGGCGCGCCGCCACCGAATGCGTGAAACGGGTCACGCTCGACCGCAGGATACGGTTGCTGGGCGTCAGGGTCAGCGCGTTGACGGTGGCCGGAGAAGACGACCTCGCGCCGTTGCCGGTGCAAGGCGAATTGCCGTTCGATGAAGCCGGCTGAGCGGGTGCCCGGCGCGCAAATTACGAACAAGTACGCAATATCGAGATGATTCCGTATTGCACTTAGGAAAATTCGCCAGCCATTGAACCTGTCAGATTTTTTGTG
>NZ_AQPL01000695.1:0-1551 GCF_000395345.1 Cupriavidus sp. WS
CTCCAGCAGGCGGCACGCCGCTCATGGCGCATCGGGCAGAAACTGCACGTGCGCGTGATCTACCTCGGCTACGCCGGTTCCTCGCAGATGACCTGCCTTGAACTGATGGCCAAGAAGATCATGGTCTCGCAGTCCACCTCGGGCGACGTGCCCGAATCCGGGCTGGATGTGCTCAACCAAGACGGTGATTCCGTCGAGGTCGCACTGGCCCGGCAACTAGTCGCCGCCTGATCCCCACGCCAACGCCGGCCTAGCGCCGCCGGTTTCTTGTTATTCCCAACTTGCAGCCACGCCCACGGTCTCCGTGGACGTGGCTGCGCTTTTCCTATCCCAAGGAGAGTTTCATGAACACCCATATCCAAGCCACGCCCGAAACCGTCAATGCTCGCCTGACGCTAGACGTGACCTATCTGCTCAACGGCGAGGCCGCGCCTGAAGTGCTGGCTCGGCTGGAACGCATGTGCGAACGCGCCATCGGCGAGGGTTTGCTGACCGACGAGACCGCCGTGGAAGTGGACGCCTGGTCGATCGATGTATCCGAGGTGCCTTCGGCTGCCGACCGCGAAACCCTGGAAGCCGAGATCGCCGCTTTCATGCAACAGCGCATCGAGGACGGCAACCTCGGTGCCGAGGACATTCCCATGCGCCTGGCACGCTATGGCCTGATGGCCCCCGAGGCATTCACCGACGAGATGCGCGAGCGCATGGGCATGGACGACGACGCCCTCACGGGCCGAGCCGTCATCCCCTCGACCGAACCTGCCGACGGCGGTGAGATCGAGATGCAAGTCGCGGTCGCCTGCATCGGTGCCTCCGGCAGCCCCGACGTGCCGGTCTTCAAGGTCAGGATCACCCAGGAGGAATACGACCTGGGTATCCACTACGACAAGGCCAAGGACTTCGCCAAAGAAGCCCACTACGAGGGGCCGTTCGTCTGCTTCGACGCTGCCGAATATGGCCCCATCCTGTCGGCCGCCCGCGAACTGGGTCTTGTTCCGCAGGTTGTCGTGGTCGATATGACCGACGGCCAGATCCACTCCATCCGCTGCGACAGCGGCGAGATCAAGGTCATCTGCTACGACACCAGCGACACCGAAGAGTATTCGGTGGCGGTTGCGAACCGGCCGCTCGGCGAGAACGGCCAGTTCGTGCGCTGCTGGTCGCACACCCAACTGGCACAGGTCGATCCCGGTCTGAAGCTGGCTCGGGATTGATTCAGCGCGCTCGATGTGCGTTTTCACTGGCCCCTTCGGGGGCCTTTTTCTTTGGAGGGAGGCTGTCGGTAAATCGGGCGCTGCCTGGTTCGCATTGTTTGCTGCCGCTCGTGGCCCGAGAGGCGATGGTGAGGGCTCGATGTTTCAGGACGCCGAGCTTATGTGCCCCTCTCCACCTTGGTTTCACCATCCCGAACGCCGCCTGCTGGCGGGAGTCCTCGGCCTGCTCTGGTCGGTGCTGGCTGCTGGCTGCGCGACGACGACTGCGCCGCCCCCGCCCGATGCCTTCGAGGAAGTCTTGGCCGCGCCGGAATCCGAGGCGCCCGAGTACATCCCC
>NZ_AQPL01000696.1:0-1542 GCF_000395345.1 Cupriavidus sp. WS
TGTCGACTTCGATCGCCCTGGTGCCTGGGACGATCTCCTGGGCATCCTGGCGGAGGTCAAGCAGGAGCAGGGCCTCAAGGGTGAGAAGCGAGGGGACTGGGACTTCCCGGAGGATGGTCGGACGATGTACCTGGGGGCCAACAGCAGCCCCGTCCGGTGCCGCCTCTACGAGAAGGGCAAGCAACCAGGCTACCGCTCCGCCTGTCGATGGGATTGGGTTCGCTTGGAGGCTCAGGTAAGGCCTCAGAAAGACGCTAGGAGGGTCTTCAGCACGCTTTCTGCTGACCAGGTGTGGGGTGCATCGGGGTGGACGCGGAAAATCGCGCAGAGGGCCTTCTCGCTCGAAACAGGGGCATTCCCTGCGGCGGGTGTGAAGAAGGATACGGACTTCGCCCAGCGGTGGGAGTGGGTCTGCGCCCAGGCTGCGCCCACGCTCTTGGAGGCCATCGAGGTCTTCGGGGACTGGGAGTCGGTACGCCGCAATCTGATCGAGGGTCACAGGGCCAAGATCGCAGGCAAGAAACGCGGTAGCTAGTCGCAGGGTATGGGGGCGCCTTAGCCCCCATGCAAGCAGGGGATAGGCCAATGCTGCCGGTCGGATTCGCGGCTTCTGTACCCGAATCGCGACAGCGCACCACGCGCCATGCAAGCTATTTCTGCGGTGCACCTTGCGAAAAGTGGTGAACCTGGCTACCTTACGGTGCATCAGCCAGGAGTGCACATGCCTACACAAAACCCGCGTCTCACCATCACCCTGTCTCCGCCTCTGGACGCGGCTATCCGCCGCTTGAGCGAGCTGACAGGGCAGAGCAAGTCGTCCCTCATCGTTGAGCTCCTGGACCAAGCCAAGCCCGTCCTGGAGCGTATGGCAGAGGTCATTGCCCTTGCTCAGACTGCCACCCAGGAAGCGAAAACCCGTATGGCGGCCAACCTGGATGCTGCGCAGTCCAAGCTGGAGGAGCACCTCGGCCTGGTCAATGACCTGTTCGATGAGCAAACCGAGAGCCTCCTGGGGGAGATTGAGCAAGTTCGTCGGCGTAGCGCGAAGGGTGCGTCTGGGCGAGCGGACGGACGCACGGCAGCGCAGCGACGCGCGCCCGCCCGCACGCCTGGACGCACCTCTCCTGTGAGCACTGCGAAGGGCGATCAACCCCCCCATGTAACACGGGGGTCGGGATCCCCGGTCACACCCCAGAAACGGAAAGGCAAATCGGCCGCAAAGCCAGCACCCACGCGGGTCGGGAGGAAAAATGGCTGAGTTCGACGCGTACTCGGCCACGTCCAGGGCGCTGAAGGTCGAAAAGGCGCTCGGCCTGGTCTGGTTCCCAGGGGGCCAAATCCGGGAGGGGAGGGGCTTCCATGGCTTCGAGAAACGGTGGTCCGTGACCTGTGAGCAGACCAGGGAAGAGGTGGGCTCGGTGAGCAGTGGAGGCACGCACGGGGACCTGGTGATGCTGGAGGTGAAGGGCTTGCGCACTCGGGAGGTGGTTCCCGTCCTGCGCGAGGAAATTCCGGAGCACGCCTGTACGCGGGTCGATGCCT
>NZ_AQPL01000697.1:0-204 GCF_000395345.1 Cupriavidus sp. WS
TGCGACAGCCGCGCGAGCGGGAAGTCCGATGGCGTGAAGCCGGCGGCCTCGTTCGACGTGCAATGCGCGATGACGGCAAGCAGTTCCGCGCGGTAGTCCTCGGCCAGCTGCTGCACGGTGGCATGCTTGTGCCGCGCGCGGCTGAAGGCAAAGGACAGCTTCAACTGTCCGCCGGACACTTGCCCGCTGATTGACAGCGGATGC
>NZ_AQPL01000698.1:0-1243 GCF_000395345.1 Cupriavidus sp. WS
AAAGGACAGACGCAGCTCGCCGCCATGCACCTGCCCGCTGACCGACAGCGGATGCGACAGTGGCGCGCTGGCATCCTGGCCGGCGCCGGTGTTGCCGAAAGCGGGTTGCCACGGCGTGCCTTCGGCCAGGCTGGCGTCGAACTGGCCGAGGTAGTTGAACACGACCTCGGGCTTGGGCAGGGCCGCTATGGCGGCTTGCTGTTCGGCGGTGCCGAAGCGGCGCAGCAGGCCGAAGCCGATGCCCTCGCCGGGCACGGCGCGCAATTGTTCCTTGACGGCCCTGATCGCGTCCGGCAGTGCGCCGGCGGCGTCGAGCGCAACGGGGAACAGCGTGGTGAACCAGCCCACGGTGCGGCTGAGGTCGAGCGCATCGTCGACGCCGGCCACGCGGCCGTGGCTTTCGAGGTCGATCAGCGTTCGCGCGTTGCCGCTCCAGCGTGACAGCACGCGCGCAAGCGCGGTCAGCAGCAGGTCGTTGATGCGGGTGCGGTAGGCGGCGGGCGCGTGCTGGAGCAGCGCCTGGGTGGCGTCGGCGGGCAGTATCAGCGTGAGGCTGTCGCGTTCGGCGATGGTGAGCGAGCCGCTCGGATCGTCGCAAGGCAATTCGGCGGCTGTGCCGGACAGGGCCAGCCAATGCGGCAGCTCATCCGCGCGCGATGCCGTCTTCCGCCGCAGCGCCTCCGACCAGCGCTGGCAGGACGCCGTGCGCGCGGGCAGCGCGGCCGGCTGGCCGGAGCGGCGCTGCTGGTAGGCGGCCAGCAGGTCTTCGATCAGGATGCGCCAGGACACGCCATCGACCACAAGATGGTGAATCACCAGCAGCAGTTGCCATTGGCCCGCCGTGCCTTGCAGCGCGACGGCGCGCAGCAGCGGTCCGTGCGCGAGGTCGAGGCTGCGCTGTGCCGCTTCGCAATGGGCAATGCGTTCGGTCTCGTTCGGGAATTCGCGCACCCACAGCAAGTCCGGCGCGGTTTCCGCGGGCGCGTACCGCTGTGTCCAGGCACCATCCGCCTGCGAGAACCGCAGCCGCAGCGCATCGTGGTGCGCGACCAGATCGCCCAACGCCAGCGACAGCGCCGCCGTGTCGGGTGCCTCGCGGCAATCGAGCAGCACGGATTGGTTCCAGTGCCCGCGGCGTTCCATCGGCATGGCGAAGAAATCCGCCTGGATCGGCAGCAGCGGCACGGCGCCAGTCGGCACCGTTTCCTCGGCCACGCCATCGCGCGGCAGTGGCTGCGCGACG
>NZ_AQPL01000699.1:0-1126 GCF_000395345.1 Cupriavidus sp. WS
GCAAGGTCATCGCCGACCTGCTGATGAACTACAGCGGCTGGTGAGCCGGTCTCCGGCACGCCACCGCCTTTTCGTTCACTCCCCATGAGGGACATGCGCCTCGGTTCGAGGCCATGTCCCTCGCATTTTTCCACCGTACCCGACGCCATCCGGCCTCAGGCTTTTCCCATGCGGATGCCATGTCCGCACGGGCTGGCTCCGCTCACTTCCCGAAAGGAGCCACCATGGCCAACAACTACTACGACGCCACCGGCGTCCTCGTGCTCGACCGCGTGACGCCCGTCATCAAGGCGCTGTTCGGCGCCTTCATGCTGGATGAGGCGTATCCCGGCAAGGGGCAGGCCTATATCGCCCGAATCTCCGAAACGAACAATCCCCAGTGGAGAGATGTGCTGGACAGCCTGGAAGAGCTTGCCGAGCAACTCGCTATCCCGATGCCTGTGGATGAAGGGCTGTCGATTCCGACACTGCTCGACATGCTGGCTGCTCACTTCGGCGCCGACCAGGACGAGGAGTTGGAGAACTTGATCGAGCAACACTCGTTCGAGGACATCGCTGACCTCGACGCCTTGTTCCTCATTGCCACCTGCTTCGATGACGGCCATCACCTCACCGCCATTCAGTTTGAGGGGTGCTGGCATTGCAGCAAACCGCGGCTGTTCGAGTTTGGCGGCGACAGTTGCTTTCTGAGCAAGGAAATCCGCTTAGTCGGCTCATCCTCGCAGGCCATCCAACTCGGCGACCAACTGCGCAAAGCCGTTGTGGCCTACGACGTCGAAGAGGCCTCGGCGTTGATCGCGCTGGAGGCTGCCAACCTGCTCACGGGCATCAACGACGAGCATTTCCGCCTGAATGTGCGCCATCGCGTCGCCGAACGACTGGCCCAGACGCCAACGATCGGCGCTGCCTGACGCATTTTCGACTTTCAACCCACCGGGTCCAATTCCCGGTGACGGGAATTGGCTCCACTATTCAATCTGGAGAGTTCCCATGTCCCAGAAACCCAATCCCTTTCTCCGCGGCTACTGGAATCTGAAAATCGTCCGCACGTTGTCCATCAGCTACGAGGACGGAAGCCCGCATGTCTGGCGAACCATCCACGCGAGCCAACAGCACTTCTCCGACG
>NZ_AQPL01000700.1:0-295 GCF_000395345.1 Cupriavidus sp. WS
CCATCCACGCGAGCCAACAGCACTTCTCCGACGAGGAGCTGGTTTGCTCCCCTTGCATCGTCACCAGCGACTTCGTGGTGGTCAGCAATGGCCCTGAACCTGTGAGTGCCGAGGTGCTGGCCGAATGCGATGCCGGTGAGGGCGACAACGGCGAAGGCGTGATCGGTGCCGTGGTCTATGCCATCCATGGCGACGACCTCGACGGCCGCCCGGTCCACGTCGGTGACGCCTATTCGGCCGAGGCCGCCCGGGAAGTCGTGCAGCGTCTGAGTTTCGAGACCGGCTACTACAGCCG
>NZ_AQPL01000701.1:0-1422 GCF_000395345.1 Cupriavidus sp. WS
CACAAAAAATCTGACAGGTTCAGAGTCTGTTGCGCGAGCGATTGAGCAAGTTCTTCCGATTGAGCGCCGGCCTTCTGAGCCTCCTCAGATGCAGCCTGCCGAAGGCGTGCAATTTCCGCATCGTGTTCAGCTTGTTTTGCTTCTGCCGCAATGCGACTTTCTTCGCGAGCAAGTGCCGCGGCATACTCCCCAGCCCCTCGTTTGACTTGGTCGAGGATGTAAGGAAGCCGCTCCGGCGTAACATCCTCGGGGTCGGCGCGAGTGGCACGGATAAGGGCTCTCTCTCCGTCCCGGTCCTCCAGCAACGCAGCGACGGTATCTGCTGCTTCCTTGCCCTCTAACTCCAAAACGAGGTTGTATGCTCGGGCTTTCACGTCAGGGCGCGGTCGTATTGCCGCCGAACAATGGGCGAGCAACCGCGCTCGTGACATTGTCCCGTTACCCGAACCGCTATTGCGCAGCCACAGGTAGCCTGCGAGCTGCTTGTCGGACATTGCGATTGGTGCCCATCGTTCTGCAGTATCTTGACTGTGGCGAACTCCCTCACTCAACCATGTTCGCCAGGCTTTATTGGCGATGCGCACTAGGAGCGTGTTACGCGCTACAAAGACAGATTCACCTTCGCGAATCTTCGTACGCAATTCCTTCGTGTTGCGAATGCGTAGCATCGACCAAACCGAGCGCTGGTCATGTGTTCGAGCCTCTTCGTTGCGCCACGCGGCCATCTGACGTTCCATTGCGACCTGGATACTGCCGACCGTTTCTTTGGAACGGCGGGTCAAATCCACAGTGGGATTCGCCTTCGTTTTGATGCCTCGTTTTTCGGCCTGAGCACCAACCTGATTCGTCAGGGCGCTTAGTACGTGAGGAGATGCGGCTCCCCAAGGGCCCACTGATTGGCCACTGCCCGACCTTGCCACAGCAAGTCTAGCTGCGATGACCGACTCGGCCTCCGCGATGGCGTCATCGAAGACCATCGGCATTGCCTTCGTTGCCTTAATCATCTCAAGCAACTCTTTCCCGTAGTCTTCGTATTCAGAGTTGATACCGAGAATGTCGAGAAGCAGAGGTGAGTCGAGGTACACCGAAAAGCCTTCCAACGACCGTGTCACATCCGCAGCCTCCGGCTCGCGGAAGCAGGCCAGTGCTTCTGCGGCCATATTCGCGAACGCGATGTCGGACACTCGATTGAAGCGCTCAGGTTGTACATGTTTCAGGTCGAGCAAGAATCGCGCAACATGATAGTCGAGGCGCAGTTCCCGATGCTCAGTGCTATCAGGTGGCGTGGCTTTAAGGGTGAGGGTGTCGCTCGTGCGCTTAGTTGTTGCACTGGCCTCTTTGCGCGACAAAAGTCGCATGGAATCTGTATGAAGCAGTCGGTCGAGAAAACCTTCGTGCAGGAACCTGTCAGATTTTTTGTGT
>NZ_AQPL01000702.1:0-231 GCF_000395345.1 Cupriavidus sp. WS
AAGAAGGCGCGCGTCGAAGACGCGCTGCATGCCACCCGCGCCGCGGTGGAAGAGGGCATCGTGGCCGGCGGCGGCGTGGCGCTGATCCGCGCGCGCGAGGCGGTCAAGGGCGTGACCGGCGCCAATCCCGACCAGCAGGCCGGCATCAAGATCGTGCTGCGCGCGCTGGAAGAGCCGCTGCGCCAGATCGTCACCAACGCCGGCGAGGAAGCCAGCGTGGTGGTGGCGCGC
>NZ_AQPL01000703.1:0-1158 GCF_000395345.1 Cupriavidus sp. WS
ACCAACGCCGGCGAGGAAGCCAGCGTGGTGGTGGCGCGCGTGGCCGAGGGCAGCGGCAACTTCGGCTACAACGCGGCCACCGGCGAGTACGGCGACCTGGTGGAGGGCGGCGTGGTCGACCCCACCAAGGTCACGCGCACCGCGCTGCAGAACGCGGCCTCGGTGGCCGGCCTGATCCTGACCACCGACGCCGCGGTGATCGAGCAGCCCAAGGCCGACGCCGCGCCGGCGCTGCCCGGCGGCGCGCCGGGCGGCCTGGACTTCTGAGGCCGGCGGCATGTTGTCTCTCCCCTCCCGCCGCGCGGGAGGGGAGCAAAGCGGCGGTATCGCACCGTGCCGCCGCGCCATGCGGCGCCGATTCTCCCTTCTCCCGATCGCTCCGATCGTCCCGTCCGCATCCCCGATACAACATGATTCGCGCCGGTAGCCGCCAGGATTGCTAGACTGTGGGGTTGCCGCGGTTCCGGCCGGGCCGCGATGGCCTGGCTGGCGGGGTGGTTGCCACCCGGCACGAATAACTTTCTAGAAGCGGATGCACTATGGGTTTCGAACAACTTGCCGCACTGAAGCTGCAACTGGCGGCGCAGGCAAAAGCACAGGCTAAAGAGTCCGGGGGCGCCGGGGACGCGAAGGAGTCCCGGGAGTCCAGGGGCGCCAAGGGTGCCAAGGGTGCCAAGGGTGCGAAAGATGGGAAGGGCGCCAGGGGTCCCAGCGGCCCCGGCGGTTCCAAGGAGACCCGCGAGCCCAGAGACGCCACGCGGCAGGCCGCGCCCCGGCGCCAGGAGCGCAAGGAGCCGGTCGATCCGGTGGTGGAGTCGATCTGGCGCCTGCAACGGCACTTTCCGCGTGCGTTTCCCAAGAATCCCGCGCCCAAGCTGCCGCTCAAGCAGGGCATTCTCGACGATGCCGCGCAGCAGCTCGACGCGCTGGGCCTGACCCGCGAGCAGTTGCAGCAGGCGATTGCGGCGTGGTGCCAGGGCAGCCGCTACTGGGCGTGCCTGGTGGAAGGCGCGGCGCGCGTCGACCTGCAGGGCAACCCGGTCGGCAGCGTGAGCGGGGATCAGGCCGCGCGGGCGCGGCGCCAGGGCGCGCGCCGCTCGCCCGCGCGCGCGCGCGGCGGCCGCAAGGGCGGTGCCCAGCAGGGCGCTGCTCCGGCCG
>NZ_AQPL01000704.1:0-1191 GCF_000395345.1 Cupriavidus sp. WS
GGCAACGTGTATCCCCGCGGTGGTTTTCTGCACCAGACCGACGACCACAAGACCGGCGCAGTGATCGCCCAGCGCGCAGGCGATGTCGTCACGCGCCGCGGGCAACTCCACGTCTATCAGCCGTTGCTTGCCAACCCCCGCGATGGCTACTGGCCGGCTGGCGCGCTGATGGAGGGCGATGCCTCGACAGGCAAGTGGCAGGAACTCACACCCGTCCTGTCATCGTCCTGCTCGGTCTTCCCGCGCAGCGGCTCCCTGACCCAGGCCCAGCAGGGCGATTACGCCTGGGCGCTATGGCGGCCGTATGCGTGCTGCGAACGCCGGGGCCAAGTGTTTCTCGGCAGCGTCGATTTCCTCTGAGGTGGTGCCATGAAGTTTCGTCCTGCATTCAATCCGTTCTCCCCCCGTGTACCTCGCACGAAGATCGTTCTGGCGCTGGCTGGTGCGCTGGCCTTGGCCAGCGGCGTGGCCTGGGGCCAACTGGGCTACCAGACGGGCGGCAGCGTCATCGGCGATGACGTCATGTACTCCATCGGTGGCGGCAGCGCAGTGTCCATGGGACGTGCCGCAGGAATGCAATCGATCGGCGTGGGCGTGGGCTGGAACTCAAATCTCGTCTGCGGCGACATGAGCCTCCAGACCACTCTGCGCAACCAGCTCAACGGCATCACGAACGGCTTTCAGCAGATCATGGGGAACGTGATCCAGAGCGCCACCAGCGCCGTGGCATCCCTGCCTGCGCTGATCATTCAGCGCGCCGACCCGGGCTTGTACAACCTGCTCACCAATGGCGTGCTGCAAGCGCGGCTGGATTTCGACCGTTCCAAGCTGACGTGCCGCGCAATGGCCGAGAAGATGGCCGACACAGCGGGCGGCCAGCTCGGCTGGAGCCGGATGGCAGAAGGTTTGGCGCTGCGCGATGCGGTGTCAAGCACGGATGCGGTCTCGGCCATCGAGCAGGCCGAAACGCGCCGCGGCAATGACGGTGTGCCGTGGGTCGGGGGTAGCAACGCGGGGGGCTCTGGTCAGCCCGCGATTAAGGTCGTCGGCGATGTCACCCGCGCCGGCTACAACCTAGTCAACGGCCGCGGCGTGACCGATACGTCGTCTATCGCACCGACCAGTTGTAGCAGCCTCTCGTGCCAGACCTGGACCTCGCCGCAGGCCGCCGTCGAGTGGGCCACGCGCGTA
>NZ_AQPL01000705.1:0-1169 GCF_000395345.1 Cupriavidus sp. WS
GGCAACGTGTATCCCCGCGGTGGGTTCTTGCACCAGACCGACGACCACAAGGCCGGCGCCGTGGTGGCCCAGCGCGCAGGCGATGTCGTCACGCGCCGCGGGCAGATCCATGTTTATCAACCGCTGCTCGCCAACTCCCGTGATGGCTACTGGCCGGCTGGCGCGCTCATGGAGGGCGATGCCTCGACGGGCAAGTGGCAGGAACTCACGCCTGTCCTGTCCTCGTCCTGCGCGGTGTTTCCCCGCGATGGCTCCCTGACGCAAGCTCAGCAAGGCGACTACGCCTGGGCGCTCTGGCGGCCGTATGCCTGCTGCGAGCGCCGGGGTCAGGTGTTTCTCGGCAGCGTCGATTTCCTTTGAGGTGTTGCCATGAAGTTCCGTCCTGCATTCAATCCGTTCGCCCCCCGGGTACGTCGCACGAATATCATCCTGGCGCTGGCCGGTGCGCTCGCGCTGACGAGCGGTGTGGCCTTGGGCCAACTGGGCTATCAGACCGGCGGCAGTGTCATCGGCGATGACGTTATGTACTCGATCGGCGGCGGAAACGCCGTGTCGATGGGACGTGCGGCTGGCATGCGCTCTCTCGGGGTCGGCGTGGGCTGGAACAGCAACTTGATCTGCGGTGACATGAGCATCCAGACCACGTTGAAAAATCAACTCAACGGCGTCACCAACGGCTTCCAGCAAATCATGTCATCGGTGATCCAAAGCGCCACCAGCGCGGTGGCATCGTTGCCGGCACTGATCATTCAGCGGGCCGATCCGGGCCTTTACAACCTGCTTACCAATGGCGTGTTGCAGGCACGGCTCGATTTCGACCGTTCCAAGCTGACATGCCGTGCCATGGCGGAGAAGATGGCCGAGACGGCGGGCGGGCAGCTCGGCTGGAGCCAGATGGCAGAAGGCTTGGCGTTGCGCGATGCGGTGTCGAGCACGGATGCGGTCTCAGCCATCGAGCAGGCGGAGACTCGCCGCGGCAATGACGGTGTGCCGTGGGTCGGGGGCAGTAACGCGGGGGGCTCCGGCCAGCCCGCGATCAAGGTCGTCGGCGATGTCACTCGTGCCGGCTACAACCTGGTCAACGGCCGCGGCGTGACCGATACGTCGTCCATCGCACCGACCAGTTGTAGCAGTCTCTCGTGCCAGACCTGGAACTCGCCGCAGGCCGC
>NZ_AQPL01000706.1:0-1247 GCF_000395345.1 Cupriavidus sp. WS
TGAGCTTCCCCGGAAATTTCGCCTTCCAAAAGGGTGAGGTATAACCTCAACTGAGTTGGAAGGAATCGAAATGCGAAAGATACCGAAGCAGGAATTCACAGCGGAGTTCAAGGAACAGGCCGTACGGCAACTGCGTGCCGGCAAGACGACAGGGGAGCTGTCGGCGGAATTGGGCGTGTCTGATCAGACACTGCGCAACTGGCGCAAGGCTGCCGAGGCGGGCAAGCTCAACGGGGCCGGCGCCAAGCCCGTGACGCCTGAGCAGATGGAGTTGTCTCGCCTGCGCGCGGAGAACAAGCGTCTGGCGATGGAGCTTGAAATCGCAAAAAAGGCGGCGGCGTACTTCGCGAAGGACCTTCTGTGAAGTACGCCTGGATCGAGCAGGAGCGCGCCACTTATCCGCTGGCGATTCTCTGCGATGTCCTGACTGTCAGTGTGAACGGCTACCGGGCCTGGAGGCGTGGAGGCACGCCGTCGCGCAAGCGCCTGACGGATACGCAAATGCTGGCGTTGATCCGCGCGATCCATACTCAGCTCAAGGGCGCGTATGGATCGCCGCGCATGCTCCGGGAAATCCACGCACGAGGCTTCCCGGCGTCCAAGGAGCGGGTGGAGCGGCTGATGCGCGAGAACGGCATTCGTGCTCGGCACAAGCGACGCTGGCGGGCTACGACGAATTCCAGGCACGCACTACCGATTGCGCCGAACCGGCTGGAGCGCAACTTCACGCCGGCAGCGCCGAATCGGGTCTGGACGGCGGACATGACCTACATCTGGACCGACGAGGGTTGGCTGTATCTGGCCATCGTGCTCGACCTGTTCAACCGCGAAGTGGTTGGCTGGTCGATTCGGCCCCGGATGACAGCCGATATCGTGACCGAAGCGCTGACGATGGCCTGGTTCCGCCGCAAGCCCGGGCCGGGGCTGATTCACCATTCGGATCGAGGCAGCCAGTATGCCAGCCAAGCCTTCCAAGGCAAGCTGGAGGATTACGGCATGGTCTGCTCGATGAGTCGCAAGGCGAACTGCTGGGACAATGCGCCGAGCGAGAGCTTCTTCAACAGCCTGAAAAACGAACGGGTGCACGGTCAGCGCTACGCGACGCACGAGCAAGCCAAAGATGATCTCTTTGACTACATCGAGATCTTTTACAATCGGAGCCGCCGCCACTCCACGCTCGGCTATGTATCGCCGGCACAGTACCTCAGGGACTGGACGGCCCCGCCGGGCATGGCGGCTTGACTCCT
>NZ_AQPL01000707.1:0-1230 GCF_000395345.1 Cupriavidus sp. WS
CTGAGCTGCGGACCAGTTTTTCTCGAACGTCATGGGGCTGACGTAGCCCAGCGTCGAGTGGAGTCGGCTGGCATTATAAAAGCCAAGCCAGTCAATTACCTCGTCCATTGCGGCGCGGCGGGTAGCGAACTGGCGACCGTGCAGGCGAGCGACCTTCAACGACCCCCACAGACTCTCAGTCGGCGCGTTGTCCCAGCAATCGCCCCTGCGGCTCATTGACGAGCGCATGCCATACGCCTTCAGGGCGTCTTGAAACAGATGGCTGCAATACTGGCTTCCCCGGTCGGTGTGCACAATCACACCGGCTTCCGGGCGGCGCCGGAACCAGGCCATGCGCAGCGCGTCCGTGACCAATTCGGCCTTCATGTGTGGTTGCATCGACCAGCCAACCACCTGCCGGCTGAACAGGTCGATGATGACCACCAGGTAGAGCCAGCCTTCGGCGGTCGCCACATAGGTTATGTCGCTCGTCCAGACTTGATTGGGTGCTGCTGGGCTAAAGTCGCGTTGCAGCAGATTGGGGGCCACCGGCAAATCGTGGTTCGAGTTGGTTGTCGCGATGTACTTGCGCTTGTGGCGGGCACGGATGCCGTGCAGCGCCATCAGCTTGCGAACACGCTCCTTGCCCACCCGCACCCCACGCGCCAGCAGTTCCTTCCACATGCGCGGCCAGCCGTACTCCCCCTTGACCCCGGCGTGAATCGCCTTGATGTGGGCCAACAAGGCATCGTCACTGAGTCGGCCTCTATCTGGCCTGTCGGTGCTTACTGTGCGTTGCTTGCGCTGGTGATAGCCGCTGGGGCTGACCCCTAACAGCTCACACAGGACCGAGACCGGCCAGTAACGTCGGTTTCGCTCGATGAACGCATACCTCACACCGACTCCTTCGCAAAGTATGCTGCGGCTTTTTTTAAAATATCGCGCTCCATCTTCAAGCGCGCCACCTCCGCCCGAAGCCGGGCCAGCTCCATCTGCTCCGGGCTGACCGGCTTCATACCCGCACCAGTCAGCTTGCCTTCCCGCTCCGCCTTGACCCAGTTATGCAGCGTCTGCGCTCTGATGCCCAGGGTCGCGCTAACCACTGCCATGCTCTGCCCGCTCTTCACCAGCCGTACCGCTTCCAGCTTGAATTCCAGCGTGTACTGCGCCCGCTTTGTCTTGCTTGTCATCACATCTCTCCTTGCTTCAGTTTAACCTCAGCAAGGGATTCGTTTTGCGGGGGCAAGCTCA
>NZ_AQPL01000708.1:0-1182 GCF_000395345.1 Cupriavidus sp. WS
CGCTGGCGCTCATCGATGTTCGGCTACTGGACCACATCGTCGTCGGTCTGGGAAACCCCTATTCCTTCGCTGAGCACGGCCTGCTGTAGCGCATCGCCTCATTGATCACTGCGGGGGCTTCGGCCTCCGTTTTTCTTCGCAGCGGGACAAGCAGGTATGCGGGGTGTCCGTGATGCGCATTGTTTGTTGGGGCTGCATCCGGTTCGCGTTTGACTATGGCCCTGATCAACTTCCAGGGGCACGCGACATGCCAGCTTCTTTTTCCAGGTTCTCGCCGCGCTGGCGAACCCTCGGCCTGGCCGTTGCGCTGCCGGTGGCGTTGGCCGCTTTTTGCCCGGCCACCTTCGCCGCCGACGTGCTGGTCGTCACCGACAGCCGGCACCCCCTCAAGACCATGGGCGGCGAACGGCTGATCGAGCTGGACGAAGCGCATCGGATTGAAGCGGAGCTTTCTGTCGAACTCCCCGCCGATTCTGAACAGGCTGCCGCCGTCGTCAAGCGTCGGCTGAATAGTGGCGGTGCCGACCTCCAGCGCCGCATTGCGTCCGCATACCAGGGCGTCACCGACGCATGGAGCCTGGGCATCACCAGCATCCCAGCCGTCGTGGTGGACCAGCGCTACGTGGTCTATGGCGAGCCGGACGTGGCCCGCGCCGTCGCGCGCGTTCAGCAGCACCGGAGGGCTCAGCCGTGACTCGTGCATTCGACCTGATGCGCCGCCTGCGTGCTGGCGTGGCGTCCGTGCTGCTGCTCAGCGCCACGGGCAGCTACGCGCTCAACACCGCAACCATCGTCGGCTCGGTGGCATCTCCAGACTGCCTCGAATACCGCGTCGTCGGGATCTGCTACTGGCTCTACTGTACCTGGACGGGCTGTACGGTACGCACGTCCATCAAGGTCCGCCACTACATCCCCGATGCGGTCGTCTCCAGCTACAGCAACACCGGCGAAAACCCCTGGATCGAAGTCCGGCCGATGAGCACGCCCAACCCATCCGCCCAAGCCGGCGGGGACGGAACGACGAACGAGGACCACGAAAACAACCTCGCCAAGTTCAAGAATGCGGACGTCATCGGCCACCCGGGCGCCGAGGTGTTCAACCAGTTCGTGTCGTCCTCGGGCTACTTCTGCGAGGGTGCGGGCACGGCGTTCATGCCGTACTTGCTCAGCACCCTGGACACG
>NZ_AQPL01000709.1:0-1181 GCF_000395345.1 Cupriavidus sp. WS
CGCTGGCGCTCATCGATGTTCGGGTACTGGACCACATCGTCGTCGGCCTGGGAAATCCGTACTCCTTCGCTGAGCACGGCTTGCTGTAGCGCATCGCTTCATTGATCACTGCGGGGGCTTCGGCCTCCGTTTTTCTTTGCGGCGAGACAAGCAGGTATGCGGGGTGTCCGCGATGCGCATTGTTTGTTGGGGCTGCATCAGGTTCGGCGTTTGACTATGGCCCTGATCAACTTCCCGGGGTACGCGACATGCCAGCATCTATTTCCAGGTTCTCGCCGGGATGGCGAACCCTCGGCCTGGCCGTTGCGCTGCCGGTCGCTCTGGTCGTTTTCAGCCCGGCCACCTTCGCCGCCGACGTGCTGGTCGTCACCGACAGCCGGCACCCCCTCAAGACCGTGGGCGGTGAGCGGCTGATCGAGTTGGACGAAGCGCATCGGATCGAAACGGAGCTTGCTGCCGAACTCCCCGCAGATCCCGAACAGGCTGCCGTCATCGTCAAGCGTCGGCTGAACGGTGGCGGTGGCGACCTCCAGCGCCGCATTGCGTCCGCATACCAGGGCGTCACCGACGCATGGAGCCTGGGCATCACCAGCATCCCGGCCGTCGTCGTGGACAAGCGCTACGTGGTCTATGGCGAGCCGGACGTGGCCCGCGCAGTCGCGCGCATCGAGCAGCACCGGAGGACGCAGCCGTGACCCATCGCCCATTTGACCTGCTGCGCCGTCTGCGTGTTGTCGTGGCCTCGGTGCTACTGGTCGGCGCCACGAGCAGCTACGCCCTGAATACCGCCACCATCGTGTCTTCCGTCATGTCGCCAGACTGCCTGGAATACCGGGTGGTTGGCATCTGCTATTGGCTGTTCTGCTCCTGGGGTGGCTGCACGGTGCGCACGTCCATCAAAGTCCGCCACTACATCCCCGATGCGGTCGTCTCCAGCTACAGCAACACCGGCGAAAACCCGTGGATCGAAGTCCGGGCGATGAGCACACCCAACCCGTCGGCGCAAGCCGGCGGCGATGGCACCACGAACGAAGACCACGAAAACAACCTCGCCAAGTTCAAGAACGCGGACGTCATCGGTCACCCGGGGGTCGAGGTGTTCAACCAGTTCGTGTCGTCCTCAGGCTACTTCTGTGAAGGTGCAGGCACGGCGTTCATGCCGTACTTGCTCAGCACCCTGG
>NZ_AQPL01000710.1:0-1222 GCF_000395345.1 Cupriavidus sp. WS
CGGTGTCGACGATGAGGCGGCTGGCGGGCGCCTGCGTGGCGGGGGAAGAAGATGGCGCGTCGTCGCTGCCGCAGGCGGACAGCAAGCCCGCGGCGAGGACAAGCGAGAGCAGACCGGCCGCGCGAGACCGCGCGCCGGCATGAAGACCGTGGAACATGTGACCTGACCCGTTTTTATTTGTTGGCAAGTGCGCGCCACCGGCGTGCCCGGGCGACTCTAGCAGCAGGCTTCCCCCCGCCTCCATACCCCTTCGGGGCTATCAAGTTTGACGGCATGCGCTACTAATCACAACGCAGACCAGAATCCGATGGGCAGGCCGGGCTCCCTTTCACCGCGCCAGAACAGACCCGCGCCCGGACACCGCCCAATGCCATCGGCCGAGCCGTCTTGCGAACGGCTGGCGGCCTCTGGCGGATTCAAGGCTGGTCGTAGACCCACACCGAGCCGTCCGCGAGGCGCACGGCGATGCGCAGCTTGCCGTTGGCGTCGACGGCGCCTGCGAAATCCAGCCCGAGTGCATTGCCGGGCAGCGCGACCGTCGTCGGCGCGCTGCCGTCCGTATTGACGACGTAGATGACGGACCAGGGCGCCGGCAGGCCCAGCACGAAATGCGGGATGGCGCTCAGCTTGATCAAGGGCGGCACCGAGGGCACCCGCGTGACATAAGGCAGGAACGTGTCGGAACTGACAACGATGCCATTGCCGCCCACGTAGCCATAGATCGGCGCATGTTCATCAGTGGCGTCAGGAGAGACAGCGCCTTGGGCAAGGGGTGCCAGGGCGACACCAGACCAGATCTCGCTATTCAGCTGCATTGCGTCGCGTGATCCATCTGCTGCGATCGCCAAGCCGCCACCGCCAGGAAACGGATGCGCGTCAAGGACTGGCGCTCCCGAGAAACCTCTCCCGGCGGTGGCACCGCCTCCCACCGGCTGCCACCACCACGTTCCGGAAGTGACACACCAGCCCGTCGATACGATGCCGGTGCCGCCGCTTGCCTTCACGAAGGCGCGTCCCGCTGTCGTGCTCGCCGCATACTGCGCGCAACCGGCCAGCGAGAAGTCCGCGCGCGGACTGGCGAAGGCCGCGTCGAAGCTGCCGAACGGCACGCTCGCGCCATCGGCGCCCAGTTGCACCACCACCGCCGGATCGGCCGGGTTCACCGCACTCGTATCCGCCGCCAGCCACATGCCTTGCGTCACCGCCGGCAGCGCCGTGGCGG
>NZ_AQPL01000711.1:0-1196 GCF_000395345.1 Cupriavidus sp. WS
TTATCAGTCGAGGATCTTGGCCACGACGCCGGCGCCGACGGTACGGCCGCCTTCACGGATGGCGAAGCGCAGGCCTTCTTCCATCGCGATCGGGGCGATCAGCTTGACCGTGATCGACACGTTGTCGCCGGGCATGACCATTTCCTTGTCCTTCGGCAGCTCGATCGAGCCGGTCACGTCGGTCGTGCGGAAATAGAACTGCGGGCGGTAGTTGTTGAAGAACGGGGTGTGACGGCCGCCTTCGTCCTTCGACAGAATGTAGACCTCGCCCGTGAAGTGCGTGTGCGGCTTGATCGAACCCGGCTTGCACAGCACCTGGCCGCGCTCCACGTCTTCGCGCTTCGTGCCGCGCAGCAGCAGGCCCACGTTGTCGCCGGCCTGACCCTGGTCCAGCAGCTTGCGGAACATTTCCACGCCGGTGCAGGTGGTCTTGACCGTCGGCTTGATACCGACGATTTCGATTTCCTCGCCGACCTTGATGATGCCGCGTTCGATACGGCCGGTCACCACGGTGCCGCGGCCCGAGATCGAGAACACGTCTTCCACCGGCATCAGGAAGGTACCGTCAACGGCACGTTCCGGCGTCGGGATGTAGGTGTCCAGCGCGTCGGCCAGGTTCAGGATGGCCACTTCGCCCAGCTCGCCCTTGTCGCCTTCGAGCGCCAGCTTGGCCGAACCCTTGATGATCGGGGTGTCGTCGCCGGGGAACTCGTACTTCGAGAGCAGTTCGCGCACTTCCATTTCGACCAGCTCGAGCAGCTCGGCGTCGTCGACCATGTCGCACTTGTTCAGGAACACGATGATGTAAGGCACGCCGACCTGGCGGGCCAGCAGGATGTGCTCGCGGGTCTGGGGCATGGGGCCGTCGGCGGCCGAGCACACCAGGATCGCGCCGTCCATCTGGGCGGCACCCGTGATCATGTTCTTCACATAGTCGGCGTGGCCCGGGCAGTCGACGTGCGCGTAGTGGCGATTGGCCGTTTCGTACTCGACGTGGGCGGTATTGATGGTGATACCGCGTGCCTTTTCTTCCGGCGCTGCGTCGATTTCGTCGTACTTCTTGGCCGAACCGCCAAACTTCGCTGCCAGCACCGTGGCGATCGCTGCCGTCAGCGTGGTCTTGCCGTGGTCAACGTGACCGATCGTACCAACGTTCACGTGCGGCTTGGTCCGCTCGAACTTTTCCTTTGCCATTT
>NZ_AQPL01000712.1:0-1122 GCF_000395345.1 Cupriavidus sp. WS
GGCCATGACCGAAACCGTCATCCCCATCTTCGACCTGCGCGACCATCGCTACCGCTCGATGATGCCCGTCATCCCGGACGTGCTCGCCGCGCCCTCGGGACTGGTTGCCGACACCCGCGGCAGGCCGCTGCACGACCTGCGCATCTCCGTCACCGACCGTTGCAACTTCCGCTGCGTCTACTGCATGCCCAAGGAAGTCTTCGACAAGGACTACACCTTCCTGCCCCACTCCGCGCTGCTCAGCTTCGAGGAAATCGAGCGCGCCGCCCGCCTCTTCGTCGCGCACGGCGTCGAGAAGATCCGCCTGACCGGCGGCGAGCCGCTGCTGCGCAAGAACATCGAGAAACTCGTCGAGATGCTCGCCCGCATCGAGACCCCCGCCGGCAAGCCGCTCGACCTCACCCTCACCACCAACGCCTCCCTGCTCGCGCGCAAGGCCCGCGCCCTGCGCGACGCCGGCCTGACCCGCGTGAGCGTGAGCCTCGACGCCATCGACGACGCCACCTTCCGCCGCATGAACGACGTCGACTTCGCCGTGGCCGACGTGCTCGACGGCATCGAGACCGCCCAGGCCGCCGGCCTGGCGCCGATCAAGGTCAACATGGTGGTCAAGCGCGGCACCAACGACGCCGAGATCGTGCCGATGGCGGCGCATTTCCGCGGCAGCGGCATCATCGTGCGCTTCATCGAGTTCATGGACGTGGGCGCCAGCAACCACTGGCGCATGGACGAGGTGCTGCCCTCGGCCGAGGTGGTGCGCCGCATCCACGAAGCCTTCCCGCTCGACGCCGTGGCCGCCAACTACAGCGGCGAGACCGCCGAGCGCTGGCGCTACCGCGACGGCGCCGGCGAGATCGGCGTGATCTCCAGCGTGACGCGCGCGTTCTGCGGCGACTGCAGCCGCATCCGGCTGTCGACCGAAGGCAAGCTCTACCTGTGCCTGTTCGCCACCGAGGGCCACGACCTGCGCGCGCTGCTGCGCGGCCCGCACGGCGACCTGGAGATCGCCAACGCCATCGCGCGGGTCTGGCAGGCCCGCACCGACCATTACTCCGAGCAGCGCGGCGACCCCGCCGTGCGGCACGCGCGCGCCGACAGCAAGATCGAGATGTCCTATATCGG
>NZ_AQPL01000713.1:0-697 GCF_000395345.1 Cupriavidus sp. WS
AAGAAGTTCGCCGGCATCGACGTCTTCGACATCGAGATCGACGAGAAGGACCCCGAGAAGCTGGTCGAGATCATCGCCTCGCTCGAACCCACCTTCGGCGGCATCAACCTCGAGGACATCAAGGCCCCCGAGTGCTTCTACGTCGAGCGCAAGCTGCGCGAGCGCATGAAGATCCCCGTCTTCCACGATGACCAGCACGGCACCGCCATCGTGGTCGGCGCGGCCGTCATCAACGGCCTCAAGGTGGTCGGCAAGGACATCGGCGAGGTCAAGCTGGTGGCCTCCGGCGCCGGCGCCGCCGCGCTGGCCTGCCTGGACCTGCTGCTCGACCTGGGCATGAAGCTCGAGAACATCTGGGTGACGGACCTGGCCGGCGTGGTCTACGAGGGCCGCACCGAACTGATGGACCCGGAGAAGTCCCGCTTCGCGCAGAAGACCGACAAGCGCAAGCTGGGCGAGGTCATCGACGGCGCCGACATCTTCCTGGGCGTGTCCGCCGCCGGCGTGCTCAAGCAGGACATGGTCCAGCGCATGGCCGACCGCCCGCTGGTGCTGGCGCTGGCCAACCCCAACCCGGAAATCATGCCGGAGCTGGTCAAGGAAGTGCGCCCGGACGCGGTCATCGCCACCGGCCGCACCGACTACCCGAACCAGGTCAACAATGTCCTGTGCTTCCCGTTCATCTTCCGCGGCGCGC
>NZ_AQPL01000714.1:0-410 GCF_000395345.1 Cupriavidus sp. WS
CCTGTGCTTCCCGTTCATCTTCCGCGGCGCGCTGGACTGCGGCGCGACCACCATCACGCGCGAGATGGAAGTCGCCGCCGCCCACGCCGTGGCGGAACTGGCCCGCCAGGAGCAGAGCGACATCGTCGCCACCGCCTACGGCATCCAGGACCTGTCGTTCGGCCCCGAATACCTGATCCCCAAGCCGTTCGACCCGCGCCTGATCGTCAAGATCGCCCCGGCCGTGGCCGAAGCCGCGATGCGGTCCGGCGTGGCCGCGCGCCCGATCGCCGACATGGACGCGTACCGCCTGCAGCTGCAGCAGTTCGTCTACCACTCGGGCACGCTGATGAAGCCGATCTACGCGGCGGCGCGCCAGGTGGACATGGAGAAGAAGCGCATCGTCTTCGCCGAGGGCGAGGAAGAGCGCG
>NZ_AQPL01000715.1:0-1054 GCF_000395345.1 Cupriavidus sp. WS
GCCAAGGTGTTGCGCGTGCGCGGGTGCACCACGGTCTCCGACCGGAAGCAGCAATCCGGCCAGGCCAGCAGCACGTTGAGCACCACGCCCAGCAGCGTCGTATCGCGTCGCGCCAGAGCCTGTTTCAACTCCGCGGTCAGCCGACCCGCCAGATCACGGTAGGCCGCGGCTTGTGCCGTGTCCATCGCGACTTCACGGAACTCCTCGTCATACGGCGGCAGGACGTTGCCACCGATGTCTCGAAGCTTGAGGAAGATCGTGAACGGCAGGATGCAGCGCAGCACGCCCTTGGGGCCGAAGCCCGGAGCCTTGACCGTTCTGACACTGACTTTCGTGCCTTTCGCGGTCTTGTGCGCCGTGCCGGTGCTCTCGGAATAAATGTCCTTCAGGACACCGTGATCGCGCATGAACGCCATCGCGGCCGAGGTCATGCTGCCGCTCGTGGTCGGGCGATAGCCGTCTTCGAGCATCCGCCCGGGAAGGGCTCGGAACAGCAGGTAGAACAGATCGTCGCCGTAGCCGCCCATCAACGTGCCGGTCAGCAGCAAGGTCTTGCGAGCCTTCGCCGCCAGCACGCCCATGGCCTGGCCCTGGGCGCTGCCGCCGTTCTTGTACTCGTGGGCCTCGTCGGCGATGAGCAGGTCGAACGTGCCTTGCGGCAGGTAGCGCTTGATGAACTCGGACGGTTGATAGCCGCCCTCGCCAAAGCCGAACTCCATGTTGGCCATCGCACGTTCCATGCGCGTGGCTTGACGGTCGGAAAACACCAGCTCGCCGTTGCCATCCATGAGGTTGATGAACTCGTGGATGTTGTCGCCCAGCATCGACGCCAGGAATCCGTCGCCGAACTTCTGCATCAGCTTCTGCGCGGTGACTTCCCCGATGGTCGGGATGCGCTTCAAGGCTTTCAGCACGGCCGAGGATTGGTCGCTGCCGGACAGGCTGCGCGGGCGGATCAGCGTCCACAGGGGCGCGGCGCAATGGCTGCACTTCCTGCGGTACTCCTCGGCTTCGAGCGCGACCGGGTTGACCGGCTCGCCGTCGAGGTCGGTGA
>NZ_AQPL01000716.1:0-1023 GCF_000395345.1 Cupriavidus sp. WS
GGGAGGGCAAGCCCTCCTGGGGATAGGAACAAGGGAACGAGGTGCATCCACCACCGCGCAGCGGTGATTGTTCGCGGCCAGGATGCGGAGCGAACGGGTATCGGTCAGCGCGGGCAACCGCGCCGTAGCCTTGAAGACCAGGGCTACCTGGGCATGTCGCCGACAACGTCGGCAGGCATTTCGGTGGTAGGTGTGGCGGCAGGTTCGTCAGCCGCCAGCATGTCCATGGCCGACAGCAAGGCATCGCCTTCGATTGGCCCCTGCAGCAGGATGGACTGGCCCGTCTGGCGATCAAGCAGGCGCAGCGACGGCGTGGCCGTCACGCCGCCTTTCGTGGCTTCCGTGGCCTGGGCGCGGATGACTGCATCGGCTCGCTCGCTTGTCATGCACTGCTCAACGGCCGGCGTCGATTCCGGGTAGCGCAGGCCATCGGGCAATCCCTGGCCGTCGCTGCGCGTGTGGGCATAGACCCACTCGACGGCATGCCAGAAGGCAGCATGCCCGCCGGCTTCGGCGACGCACTCGACCAGACGCGCCTCGGCCGACGCGGCCGGCTCATGTGCGGCCAGCGGCTGGTGGTGCCATTGCAGGGCCACGTCGGCGTTGCTGCCGACCCAGCGCTTGAGCTGCGGGAAATACTCCCGGCAGAACGGACATTCCAGATCGGCATAGAGCGTCAGCGTGAAACGCCCTTCGGGATTGCCCATCTGCCAGGGCGGCCCGGACATCAGTGCCGTGCTGACCGGCGTGGGCGACTGTGGTGAGGGTTCGCCGGGCGACCGGCACACGAGCCAGATCAGCAGCAGCGCGACCAGCGCAACAGCTAAGGCCCAAAGCCAGCGGGGCCGCCCGTGGCGACGGCGGAACGCCTGAACTTGTATCGGAATGGAAGGACGCTTCTGCTCCATGGTTTTCTCCGGCTTACGACAGTTCCAGGGCAGGCGACTCGATGCCGCGTGCCTGGTCGATCTTCTCGGCGACCTTGAAAGCTGCTTCCAACTCGGTGCAGCCGTATTGCTGCAT
>NZ_AQPL01000717.1:0-1053 GCF_000395345.1 Cupriavidus sp. WS
TGCGTGCCATCGGCGCGGGCCTCAGTTGGCCGAGTCGACCAGGGTGCGGGCCTCGACGACCTTGCCGCGGTAGGCCTCGAAGATGGCGCGCAGCGCGTCTTCCATGCTGACGGCGGGTTTCCAGCCCAGTTCTTCGACGGTGTTGTCGATCTTGGGCACGCGGTTCTGCACGTCCTGGTAGCCCTTGCCGTAGAAGTCGCCCGAGGACGTTTCGACGATCTGGGTCTGGCGGGCGAGTTCGGCGTATTCCGGGTAGTCGGCGGCCATCTTGAGCATCATCTCGGCGAGTTCGCGCACCGAGTGAATGTTGGCCGGGTTGCCGATGTTGTAGATCTTGCCGGTGGCGATGCCTTGCGGGTTCTCGATGATGCGCATGAGGGCGCTGATGCCGTCGGTGATGTCGGCGAAGGCGCGCTTCTGGGCACCGCCGTCGACCAGCTTGATCGGCTCGCCGCGCACGATGTGGCCGAGGAACTGGGTGACGACGCGGGAGGAGCCTTCCTTCGACTCGAAGATGGAGTCGAGGCCGGCGCCGATCCAGTTGAACGGGCGGAACAGGGTGTAGTTGAGGCCCTGCTCCATGCCGTAGGCGTGGATGACGCGGTCCATCAGCTGCTTGGAGCAGGCGTAGATCCAGCGGGGCTTGTTGATGGGGCCGCAGATCAGCTCGGAGGTCTCGGGGTCGAACTCGTCGTCGTGACACATGCCGTAGACCTCGGAGGTCGAGGGGAAGACGAGGTGCTTGCCGTACTTGACGGCGGCGCGGACGATGGGGAGGTTGGCCTCGAAGTCGAGCTCGAACACGCGCAGGGGCTGGCGCACGTAGGTGGCCGGGGTGGCGATGGCGACGAGGGGGAGGACGACATCGCATTTGCGGATGTTGTACTCGATCCACTCCTTGTTGATGGTGATGTCGCCCTCGAAGAAGTGCATGCGTGGGTGGTCGATCAGGTCGCCGAGGCGGTCGCTGGCCATGTCCATGCCGTAGACCTCCCACGGCGTGGTTTCGAGAATGCGGCGCGTCAGGTGGTGGCCGATGAAGCCGTTGACGCC
>NZ_AQPL01000718.1:0-991 GCF_000395345.1 Cupriavidus sp. WS
ATCCGGCCAAGATTTGGACGCCGGAAGCGGTAGCGGCTTGACCCACCCGCGGAAGCACGCCTCTGCGTGCTTCCGCCTTTCATCCCCGCCAACCAGGAGACTTCCATGGCCCTCATGTTCCCGCGGCTCGCCCGCAATTTCGTGAAAAACGGATACTTCCCCACGGATGAACCCACGCTCGAAAGAGCCCTCAACGCACTGATGCCCAGCGACGGGTCGATGTGCATCCTCGATCCCTGCGCAGGCGAAGGCGTGGCGATCGCCGAAGCTGCTCATGCCCTCGGGCGCGAGCAGGTAAAGGCGTTCGCGGTCGAGTTCGACGCCGAGCGGGCACGCCATGCCCGCGGCCTGGTCGATCATTGCCTGCATGCGGACCTCATGGACGCGATGATCTCCAAGCAGTCGTTCGGGCTGCTCTGGCTCAACCCACCGTATGGCGACCTGTCCAAGGACGTCAACGGCAATATCGGTTATCAGGGACAGGGCCGTGCCCGCCTCGAAAAACTGTTCTATCAGCGCAGCCTGTCGCTGTTGCAGTACGGCGGCGTGCTGGTCTTCATCGTCCCCGGCTACGTGCTCGACGCGGAGCTGGTCGGCTGGCTGACGCGCCACTACACCGACCTGCGGATCTACCGAGCGGTGGAAACGCAGTTCAAGCAGGTGGTGATCTTCGGTCGCAGGGTGCGTCAGCGCGAGCAGGCACCCGATGGCGTCAAGGCCGTGCGCAATCTGCTGCTGCAGGTTGGGCTTGGCGAAGTCGAAGCCGAGGAACTGCCGAGCGATTGGCCGTTCCTGCCGTACATCGTCCCCGCCAGTCCGGCCGAGCCGGAGCATTTCTTCCGCGTGACGATGGAGCCGGAGCAGTTCGCCGATGAGGTTGGTCGGCTGCAAGGCCTCTGGCCGTCGCTGGACACGCACCTGGGGGCCGCGCAGCAATCGCTGCGTCCACCGGCGCGTGCCTTGTCCCACTGGCATCTCGCCCTGGCTCTGG
>NZ_AQPL01000719.1:0-986 GCF_000395345.1 Cupriavidus sp. WS
ACGGGCAGGTGTCCCGCACCAGCGTCCACATGCGGTCAAGCCGGTGGGCGTTGCCGCGTGGCAGCAGTGCGAGCGCGCTGGCGTTGGCCTTGTCGGGCTTCACGCAGCGGCGATCGAACAGCCACACGTTGGAGAGCGATCCGAACAGCGTTCGTCGGTAGGCGCGAGTCATGCGCTTTTCCAGACGATCGACGTTGCCGATGAACACCGGGACGCTGCCGCCCTGGTCGGTGATGACGTGGAACTGGTCCAGTCCCTGCTCGTCGCGCCCGAGGGTCAGGCGAGCGAGGAACTGCTGGACGGCGGTGTCCCGCGCCCAGATCGAGAGGAAGACGAGGTTGCCTTGGTCATCGCCGACGCAAGCGTCGGCCATCACGTCGGGGCATTCGTCGATGCGGTAAAGCGTGGTGGAAGAAGTGTCTGCGGGCATGGTGGTGTCCTCGGATGAACGGGAACAGCACCGCCCGCTGGGGCAAGTACTGCCCCAAGGGGTGGAAGAAAACCGCTCAGTCCGGCTCGAACTGCCGGGTGTGCGGGTTGAAGTGAAGTGCCTTGTCCACCGCGGTAATCGGCGTGAAGCCGTCCAGGTAGATGTTGTTGAGGTACTGGTCGCGGTAGGTCAGTGCCCGCCGCGCCTGATCCTCGGTGAGGCCGTCGCTGATGAAGTACGCCAGCATTTCCTCGTCGGAAGAAACTTCGTCGTTGGACAGACTCCCTTCGACGAGCTTCAACAACGCGGGCGGGAGCGCAGCCAGGATCGGGTCCATGTCGGTTCCTCCTGGCTCAGACCAACAGCGCTGCGGCGGGTGCCGTGGAAGCCGTCGGTGTGCGCCGCCGCGCGTGGTGGGCGCGAACGCCTGCACGCCATTCGGCGGACTGCTCCGGTGCGAGATCCAGATAAGACAGCGGGCACGAGTAGTAGTACGGGTGCATGGACTCTTCCAGTGGCTTGTAACCCCACTGGCTTCCGCCGCGTTCAAGCAGAT
>NZ_AQPL01000720.1:0-1035 GCF_000395345.1 Cupriavidus sp. WS
TTCGGCGACGACATCGACCACTACCTCTACCAGCCGGAGCTGCGAGTGCCCTATCGCGAGACGGCGGGACTGGAATCAGGCCAGGAAACGGTGTTCTCGCTCAGGACCCATGCGCGGACCATTCCCGAATCATTCCGGGTCGCGGACTTCAATCCCGACAAGGCATGGGAACGCCCTGCCGGAGAGGCCGATGTCGCGAAGGAAAGGACCACCTACGGTCAGTCCTACGTGTATGGCACGCATCACCTGGACTTCGACGACGCCAAGTGGGAAGCGCAGTTGCGCCACGAGGCCGAGTTCGCCGGCCAATTGGTCTACACGGGTGAGAGCAACGTGCTGGCGCTGCGCCCGGCGCGCATCCTGCGACTGGACCTGGCGTTGCCCGACGCGCCCAACGGGCAGGTGGTCACCGAGGTCGTCCACACCGGCGCGCGTGATGCCGCCTACCGCAACACCTACAAGGCCATTCCCTCGGACCGGCGCTTCCGGCTGCCGATGGACGAAGCCAACTGGCCGCGCATCCCCGGCACGCTCAGCGCCCGCATCACCTCGCCGGGCCAGTACAAGTATGCCTACCTGACCCAGGATGGTCATTACATCGTCCGCTTCGATTTCGACTTTGACGCCTGGCCCAATGGCGGCGAGAGCGTGCCGCTGCGCCTGGCCAAGCCGTTCGCCGGGGCGCAGCAGACGGGCTTTCACTTTCCTCTGATCGACGGCACCTATGTGGACGTGGCGTTCCGAGACGGCAACCCGAACAAGCCGTACATCGCCAGCGTGCAGCACACCAGCCAGCACCCTGACCTGATCACCAATCAGGATCGCTGGCTGTCGCGCAACGTGATTCGCACGCAGAGCAACAACAAGCTGCGGTTTGAGGACTGGGAGGGGCAGGAGGGGATCAAGCTCTCCACCGAGTATGGCAAGACCCAGCTCAACCTGGGGTATCTCGTTGATCATCAGAAGAAAAAGCGGGGGGATGGCTTCGAGTTGCGCACGTCGGGCTGGGGGGCGATCCGGGGCGGCAAGGGATTG
>NZ_AQPL01000721.1:0-1013 GCF_000395345.1 Cupriavidus sp. WS
GCTCGGCATCACCGTGGCCGAGGAATACGGCGGCGCCAGCATGGGCTACCTCGCCCACATGGTGGCGATGGAGGAAATCAGCCGCGCCTCGGCCTCGGTCGGCCTGTCCTACGGCGCGCACTCCAACCTGTGCGTGAACCAGATCCACCGCAACGGCAGCGCCGCGCAGAAAGCCAAGTACCTGCCCAAGCTGGTCTCGGGCGACTGGATCGGCGCGCTGGCCATGAGCGAGCCCAATGCCGGCTCCGACGTGGTCAGCATGAAGCTGCGCGCCGAGTTCAAGGGCGACCGCTACGTGCTCAACGGCACCAAGATGTGGATCACCAACGGCCCGGACTGCGACGTGCTGGTGGTCTACGCCAAGACCGAGCCGGACCTGGGCGCGCGCGGCATGACCGCGTTCATCGTCGAGAAGGGCATGAAGGGCTTCTCGGTGGCGCAGAAGCTCGACAAGCTCGGCATGCGCGGCTCGCACACCGGCGAGCTGGTGTTCGAGGACGTGGAAGTGCCGGTGGAGAACATCCTCGGCGCCGAGAACGGCGGCGCGCGCGTGCTGATGAGCGGGCTGGACTACGAACGCGCGGTGCTCTCGGGCGGGCCGGTCGGCATCATGCAGGCGTGCATGGACGTGGTCACGCCCTACATCCACGACCGCAGGCAGTTCGGCCAGAGCATCGGCGAGTTCCAGCTGATCCAGGGCAAGGTGGCGGACATGTACACCACCTTGCAGGCGGCGCGCAGCTACCTGTACACGGTGGGCAAGAACCTCGACGCGCTGGGCCGCGAGCACGTGCGGCAGGTGCGCAAGGACTGCGCGGCGGTGATCCTGTACACGGCGGAGAAGGCCACGTGGATGGCGGGCGAGTCGGTGCAGATCCTGGGCGGCAACGGCTACATCAACGAATACCCGGTGGGCCGGCTGTGGCGCGACGCCAAGCTGTACGAGATCGGCGCGGGCACCTCGGAGATCCGCCGCATGCTGATCGGGCGCGAACTGTACGCCGAGACGATGT
>NZ_AQPL01000722.1:0-803 GCF_000395345.1 Cupriavidus sp. WS
CGCCAGCGCGGCGCCGATGGCGATGCCATAGCCCACGTCGGCCGAGGCGCGCACCGTCAAGCGCCAGCATCCCGCGTCGGTATCGCCGGACGGCGCTTCCACTACCACGGCCGGGCGATCCCCGGCCACGGGCACGCACAATGCCGCGGGCAGCAGCCGCACGCGCCGGTTGCCCAGCACACCGAGCACGAATGCCAGCCATGCCCGGTCCGCGACGGCCAGCGTGGCCTCGCCGTTCTCGTGGCGGGCCAGCACCGCGACATGGCTGTGCTCGGGATTGCCCAGCAGGCGCTCTTCCAGCAGGCCCGGCAGCGCCTCGCGCAGACGCGCGCCAGTGATGGCGGGCAACGGCACGCGCAGCAGCAGCACATCGCGGGCATCGACGATGAGGACCGTGTCGCGCGCCGCTGGCGGCGCGCCGGCATCGGCATGGCCGCTGCGCAGGATTTCGCCCTCGCTGTCGGTCAGCGCGAACGGCAGTGCCTGGAGCAGCGTGGCGTCCCAGCGGTCCTCGGGCAGGTGCGCGGGGCGCGCGGGCAGGCGGATGAAGCAGCAGGCGAAGAGTTCCGGGCTGGGCATGGGCGGACGTGGACAGGAGGGCAGGGATTCGGTGACATGGGATGACGCGCGGCCCCGCGCTACGGGCCGCTGGTCAGGACGCGCCGGTAGGCGGACGGCGGCGCGCCGGCCAGCACGACGACCTCGATGCCGCCCACGGCGTGCTGTGGCAGCGGCGGGGGCGCGCCCGGCGGCGGCGCGGGCGGCCTGCGGCCGCCATCGGCGGAGACCCAGCCGGCCGGGAT
>NZ_AQPL01000723.1:0-950 GCF_000395345.1 Cupriavidus sp. WS
TGCCGCTGGCCGACGCCGCGCGCCTGGTGCCGCAACTGGCCGCCTGCTTCGAGCGCCACCACGCCGCGCCGGCGCTGGCCGACTACGAGCTGCTGCTCAAGGAATCGGCCGAGATGGCCTGGATCTCCACCGAGGGCAACGCCTTCAACCACGCCACCGACCGCGTGGCCGACGTGCGCGCCGTGGCCGACGCGCAGCGCGGCCTGGGCCGCCCGATCAAGGACACGGTGGAAGTCTCGCGCTCGGGCCGCGTGCTGCAGACCGCGTTCAAGGCCGATCCGGTCGAGCGCGGTTTCGTCGGCGCGGACGGCGCCATCGTGAAGCGCACCGTGCCGGGCTCGTTCTACGAGTTCATCACGCGCGACTTCGTGCCCGCCACCGAAGGCACCGCCGGCACGCTGGACCTGTCCTTCGATGCCGGCAACGCGCAGGGCATCTTCAAGATGACCGCGGCCTCGGCCTGCTGAAGCCGGCGCGCCGGCTTCAGCAGGCCGAGGCCGCGGTCATCTTGAAGATGCCCTGCGCGTTGCCGGCATCGAAGGACAGGTCCAGCGTGCCGGCGGTGCCTTCGGTGGCGGGCACGAAGTCGCGCGTGATGAACTCGTAGAACGAGCCCGGCACGGTGCGCTTCACGATGGCGCCGTCCGCGCCGACGAAACCGCGCTCGACCGGATCGGCCTTGAACGCGGTCTGCAGCACGCGGCCCGAGCGCGAGACTTCCACCGTGTCCTTGATCGGGCGGCCCAGGCCGCGCTGCGCGTCGGCCACGGCGCGCACGTCGGCCACGCGGTCGGTGGCGTGGTTGAAGGCGTTGCCCTCGGTGGAGATCCAGGCCATCTCGGCCGATTCCTTGAGCAGCAGCTCGTAGTCGGCCAGCGCCGGCGCGGCGTGGTGGCGCTCGAAGCAGGCGGCCAGTTGCGGCACCAGGCGCGCGGCGTCGGCCAGCGGCA
>NZ_AQPL01000724.1:0-904 GCF_000395345.1 Cupriavidus sp. WS
GATGGCATGCCCCGTGGTGGGAAGAAGATGCGGCGCGCGGCCGCTGGATGCGATTACTCGTAAGGCAGCAGAAGAACCGTCATGCTGCGGTCGTACATGGTCCAGACTTCCAACCAGACGCCGTTCGCAATCGGGTAACGCGAGAACAGTTTTTCTCGGCCTTGCAGCCCATAGTTCTCGTTGATGTGCCGCTCGGCTTCATCGACATCGCCCCAATCTCCGCGCCTATGGCGGTTGAGACAGGTGCCAGCATCGATGTAGCGGCGACGGACCAGGGCCTTGACCCCGGGTGTTAGGACGATCTCCCCTGTAGAGAAAAGCTCGGGGGCAGACGTTGAGGCAGATGCGAGAGCGCAAGACACGCTGGATGCCATGACGTTTCCTTCTGGATGAAGGGGCCGCGGCACCCCAGCGGGGAGACGGCCCCGGTGGGTGGGTAGATGAAGATGGCGATGCAGCGTCTTCAGAGCATGTCGTGCTCTTCGGATAGCTGGACCACCGTGGTTTCATGGTCCTCGCTGGTCTTGACGATCAGTGCCAGGTCCGGCGTGATCCTGAACTGCGAGATCATCAGGTTGTCCTGTTGGATTGCGACGTTGTTGGCTTGGCGGGTGGCCTCGTCGATCTCGCCCCAGTCACCGCGCACGTGGCGCTGGACATAGGCCAAGGGGTCGATCAGGCCTTTGCGTGCCAACCAATGCACCTTCTCGCTCAACTTCAGCGTACCCGGTGCGAACAACGGTTGCTTCTGCGGCGCGGGCCGCTTGAACGGGTTTGCGAACATGGTGTTTCTCCTTCGATGTGGGAATAGCAGGACGGCAGCGCGTCCGGTGAGTCAGCGGATGGTCAACACCTCGCCCCGTGTCGCGGAGCCAGGCGTCATGTCCCACGCGCGGATGACGGG
>NZ_AQPL01000725.1:0-937 GCF_000395345.1 Cupriavidus sp. WS
AGAGCTTATCCGTAAATAGTTAGAATGTCACTCCGAGCCGTATTGGACACGGTGTTGGAGACGCATGATGGGCAAGCGAGTTGATTCCTGGGTGGTAACGGATGCGCTCTGGCAGCGCGTGGAACCACTGGTACCGCAACGCGCTCTTGTAGCGGGCAAACAGTATGTGCGCAAGCCTGGAGCCGGTCGCCCGGCGAAGCCGGCGCGCCTGGTGTTCGAGGCCATCGTGTATGTTTTGCGCACGGGCTGCCAGTGGAAGGCGTTACCTGTGGAGCGCTTTGGTAGCGCCAGTGCCGTTCACAAGCGCTTTCTCGAATGGGAGAAGGCCGGCTTTTTCGAATCGGTCTGGAGAGCCGGGCTGGCAGAGTACGATGACATGCAGGGTATCGCTTGGCGCTGGCAAAGCATCGATGGCGCAATGATGAAGGCGCCTCTGGCGCAGGAGGCTGTAGGGCGCAATCCCACGGACCGGGGAAAAAAAAGGAAGCAAGCGGCACCTGTTGGTGGACGGCCGTGGCGTCCCGCTGTCGCTCGTCGTGACCGGGGCCAACGTCCATGACTGCAAAGGATTGGATGCCGTGCTCGGCGCAGTTGTGGTCAAGCGAAAGAGTCCACCGTGCAGACGGCACAAGCATCTGTGTGCCGATGCGGGCTACCGAGGTGCTGAGCACCTGCGCACAATGCAAAGGCATGGCTATATTCCTCACGTCGTTGGCCGACGCAAGGAGGCCGAGGCCAAGCGGCTCAATCCCAAGCAGAAGGCGAGGCGCTGGGTGGTCGAGGTGTGCCACAGTTGGTTCAACCGTTTCCGCAAACTGCTGGTGCGCTACGAGAAGCTTGAGCGCAGCTTCCTTGCGCTCAACCACTTGGCGGCGGCCATCATCGCTTTCCGCAAGGTGCCATTGAGCGTCAACATAATTTACGGATAAGCTCTTAG
>NZ_AQPL01000726.1:0-887 GCF_000395345.1 Cupriavidus sp. WS
ACGATCGCGGCGCGTTCGCCACGATCGACCAGCAGCTCGGCAGCGGCATGGACGACTTCCGCCTGGGCCTGGAACAACTTGCGCTTGAGGCTGGCGACGACGAGTTGGCGATGCGCCTGCGGCTGGCCGGTATAGACCGGCGGGTTGGCGCGGTTGAGCGAGTCGAGCAGTTCGTCGCCAAACTCACCGACGAAATCCTGAAGGCTCAGGGTCAGAGGGGAAGATTCCGCATCGAGCAGTTCGCCCTGTACGGGCGTTGCATCGTTGGTGGTGGTATCGAGATCGAGAGACATGGTGATGCTCCAAAGAAAATGGGGCATGCACCACCCCCAGCGGGGCGATGCATGCCCCGTGGTGGGAGGAAAGGACGGCGCGCGGCCGTCGCGTTGAGGAAGATCAGTACTCGCTGGGCAGCAGCAGCGTGGTCACACTGCGATCCCATTCGGTAATGATCCAGAGCTGCAGGCTGGGTGCGACCTGGTATGAGGAAAAGAGGCGGTCCTCACCGGACTCCAGCGCGGCATCGTTTTGCCGCCTGTCGTAGTCGTCGAGATCGCCCCAGTCGCCGTTGAGATGGCGGTGCAGATACGGAATCGGGTTGAGCCGGCCCTGTTGGACCAGGTCATCGACGCCGATGGTCATGACCACCTGGCCGAGAGCGAAGCGCCGGCTCGGTGTCTGGCTGATGGGAAGTGCTTGGGCTGCCATGGAAGGCTCCTTGAGGATGGAGGGGCCACGGCACCCCGTCGGGGCGACTGGACCCCGGTGGGTGGAAGAAATCGACGGCGAACCGTCGGCGGTGGAGAAACGATCAGCGGATGGTCAACACCTCGCCCCGCGTGGCGGAGCCCGGCGTCATGTCCCACGCGCGGATGACAGGCACGAAC
>NZ_AQPL01000727.1:0-852 GCF_000395345.1 Cupriavidus sp. WS
TTCCAGCAGGATGATGCTGGCCGACTCCTTGGCGATGTCCGCGCCGGTGTCCACCGAGATGCCGACGTCCGCGGCCTTCAGCGCCGGGGCGTCGTTAATGCCGTCGCCAAGCACGCCGACCACCCGGCCGCGCGCCCGCAGGGCCTTGACGACGGCCGCCTTGTGGGCCGGCGTCAGCTTGGCGAACAGCACCGTGCGCTCGGCCAGCTCGCCGAGCGCCTGCGGCGACATGCCGTCGAGTTCGGCGCCGAGCACCGGCCGCCCGACGTCGAGGCCCACCTCGCGGCAGATCTTGCACGCGATCACCGGACTGTCGCCGGTCAGGACCTTGACCTCGACGCCGCCACGGCGCAGCGCTTCCAGCGCGGGCGCCGCGCTTTCCTTCGGCGGATCGATGAACGCGATGTAGCCGAGCAGGATCAGCCCGGCTTCGTCCGCCACCGAGTACGGATGCGTGTCCGGCGCCGGCGGCAAGGCCTTGTAGGCGATCGCGATGACGCGGAAGCCGTCGGCATTGAGCGCGTTGCACACCGCCATCAGCGCGTGGCGGTGCGAGTCGTCCAGCGCCACCGCCTCGCCCGCGAGCTCGGCGCTGGCGCAGGCGGCGTAGACCTCCTCCACCGCGCCCTTGCACACCAGCAGCCTGCCCTGCGGCCCCTCCACCACGACCGACATGCGGCGCCGCTCGAAATCGAACGGCACCTCGTCGATCTTGCGGTACTCGCCGGCCTTGCGCAGCGCCTCCCCCACCTCCTCGTGGAGCAGGACCGCCTTGTCCAGCAGGTTGTGCAGGCCGGACTGGTGGAAGCTGTTCAGGTAGGCGAACTCGAGCACGCGCGCGGTTTCCTGCCC
>NZ_AQPL01000728.1:0-724 GCF_000395345.1 Cupriavidus sp. WS
TGCTGGGCGGGCGCGACGACGAAGCCGACCCCGCCATCGCGCCGTTCCTGATGGCCGCGCTCCAGGTCGGCTGGACCAGCCGGGCCAGCCAGCTCGCCGAGGCCGACGTGCCGGCGCTCGACGTGCACACCGTGTGCCCGGCATGCGGCACGCTGCCGGTGGCCAGCATCGTGCGCATCGGCGGGCGCTACCAGGGCCTGCGCTATCTCCATTGCGCGCTGTGCGCCACCGAATGGCACATGGTGCGCATCAAGTGCAGCCATTGCGAATCCACCGAGGGCATCGCCTACCACGTCGCCGAGAACGAGACGGCCCGGCGCGAGGCCACGGAAAAAAGCGACGGCCTGCACGCGGTCAAGGCCGAGTCCTGCGAGCACTGCCATACCTACCGCAAGATCTGCTACATGGAAAAGGACATGGAGGTCGAGCCCGTCGCCGACGACCTCGCCACGCTGGCGCTGGACGTGCTGATGGGCGAGGCCGGCTACGCGCGCGCCAGCGGCAACCCGCTGCTGTGGCAGGGAGCGCAGTCTTGAGCGCGCTCGACGACGGCACGCCCGCCATGCCCGCCATGCCCACCGCGCCCGCCCTCGCCGGGCCGGCGGACATTCCCTCGCTCGACCGCCTGCTCAACGCGCCCGAGCTGCAGCCGCTGCTGGCCAGCCACGGCCGCACCCAGGTCACGGCCACGCTGCGCGGCCTGCTCGACGGCTGCCGCGCGCAG
>NZ_AQPL01000729.1:0-849 GCF_000395345.1 Cupriavidus sp. WS
TTCCAGCAGGATGATGCTGGCCGCTTCCTTGGCGATGTCGGCGCCGCTGTCCACCGAGATGCCCACGTCCGCCGCCTTGAGCGCCGGCGCGTCGTTGATGCCGTCGCCCAGCACGCCGACCACCCGGCCGCGCGCCCGCAGGGCCTTGACGACGGCCGCCTTGTGGGCCGGCGTCAGCTTGGCGAACAGCACCGTGCGCTCGGCCAGCTCGCCGAGCGCCTGCGGCGACAGTCCGTCGAGTTCGGCGCCGAGCACGGCCCGGCCCGCGTCGATGCCGACCTCGCGGCATATCTTGGACGCGATCAGCGGGCTGTCTCCGGTCAGGACCTTGACCTCGACGCCGCCGCGGCGCAGCGCCTCCAGCGCGGGCGCCGCGCTTTCCTTGGGCGGATCGATGAACGCGATGTAGCCCAGCAGGATCAGCGCGGATTCGTCCGCCACCGAGTACGGATGCGTGTCCGGCGCCGGCGGCAGCGGCTTGTAGGCGATCGCGATGACGCGGAAGCCGTCCGCGTTGAGCGCGTTGCACACCGCCATCAGCGTGCGGCGGTGCGAGTCGTCGAGCACCACGGAGGCGCCCGCGAGTTCCGCGCTGGCGCAGGCCGCGTAGACCTCCTCCACCGCGCCCTTGCACACCAGCAGCCGGCCCTGCGGCCCCTCCACCACCACGGACATGCGGCGGCGCTCGAAATCGAACGGCACCTCGTCGATCTTGCGGTAGTCGCCGGCCTTGCGCAGCGCCTCGCCCACCTCCTCGTGCAGCAGCACCGCCTTGTCCAGCAGGTTGTGCAGGCCGGACTGGTGGCAACTGTTCAGGTAAGCGAACTCCAGCACGCGCTCGGCCTCGCG
>NZ_AQPL01000730.1:0-904 GCF_000395345.1 Cupriavidus sp. WS
GGCCGCGGCATCGACCACCACCAGCGCCGTCATATTGACGATGCGGCGCACCGTGGCCGACGGCGTGAGGATGTGCACCGGCGCCTTGACCCCCAGCAGGATCGGCCCGATCGCCACGTTGTTGCCCGCCGCCACCTTCAGCAGGTTGTACGCGATGTTCGCCGCGTCGATGTTCGGGCACACCAGCAGGTTCGCCTCCCCGATCAGCGTGCCGTCCGGCACCAGCTGCTCGCGCAGCTTCGGGTCCAGCGCGCTGTCGCCGTGCATCTCGCCGTCCACCTCCAGCTCCGGCGCCCGTTCGCGCAGGATCGCCAGCGTGTCGCGCATCTTGCGCGCCGACGGCGCCTCCGAGGTGCCGAAGTTCGAGTGCGACACCAGCGCCACCTTCGGCTCGATGCCGAAGCGCTTGAGCTCCTCGGCCGCCATGATGGTGATCTCCGCCAGCTGGCACGCGGTCGGGTCGACGTTGACGTGCGTGTCCACCAGGAAGATCTGCCGGCCCGGCAGCACCAGCCCGTTCATCGCCGCGTACACCTCGTTGGTGCCACCCAGCACCTGGTCGATGTAGCGCAGGTGCGCCGCCGTGGTGCTGACCGTGCCGCACACCATGCCGTCGGCCTCGCCCTTGCTGAGCAGCATCGCGCCGATCAGCGTGGTGCGCCGGCGCATCTCCAGCTTGGCGTACTGCGGCGTGATGCCCTGGCGCGCCATCATCTTGAAGTAGGTCTCGGAGTAGTCGCGGAAGCGCGGGTCGTTCTCCGGGTTGACCACGGTGAAGTCCACGCCGCCGCGCAGGCGCAGGCCAAAGCGCTCGATGCGGTGCTCGATCACCGCCGGGCGGCCGATCAGGATCGGGTTGGCCAGCTTCTCGTCGACGATCACCTGCACCGCGCGCAGCACGCGC
>NZ_AQPL01000731.1:0-897 GCF_000395345.1 Cupriavidus sp. WS
ACGGTCTCGCGCCAGTGGTCGAGTAGCGGCAACGGGCACGTGTCCCGCACCAGCGTCCACAGGCGGTCGAGCCGGTGGGCGCTGTCGCGTGGCAGCAATGCCAGCGCGCTGGCGTTGGCCTTGTCGGGCTTGACGCAGCGCCGGTCGAACAGCCACACGTTGGACAGCGAACCGAACAGCGTTCGCCGGTAGGCGCGGGTGATGCGCTTCTCCAGGCGATCGACGTTGCCGATGAACACCGGGACGCTGCCGCCCTGGTCGGTGATGACGTGAAACTGGTCCAGTCCCTGCTCGTCGCGCCCGAGGGTCAGGCGAGCGAGGAACTGCTGGACGGCGGTGTCCCGCGCCCAGATCGACAAGAAGATCAGGTTGCCCTGGTCATCGCCGACGCAGGCGTCGGCCATCACATCCGGGCATTCGTCGATGCGGTACAGCGTGGAAGAAGTGTTTGCGGGCATGGTGGTGTCCTCGGATAAGCGGGAACAGCACCGCCCGCTGGGGCATGTACTGCCCCAGGGGGTGGAAGAAAATCGCTCAGTCCGGCTCGAACTGCCGGGTGTGCGGATTGAAGTGAAGTACCTCGTCCACCGCGGTGATCGGCGTGAAGCCGTCCAGGTAGATGTTGTTGAGGTACTGGTCGCGGTAGGTCAGTGCCTGCCGTGCCTGCTCCTCGGTGAGGCCGTTGTCGATGAAGTACCCCAGCATTTCCTCGTCGGAGGAAACTTCGTCGTTGGACAAACTGCCTTCAACGAGCTTCAGCAGCGAGGCGGGGAGCGCAGCCAGGATCGGGTCCATGTCGGTTCCTCCTGGCTCAGACCATCAGCGTCGCGGCGGGTGCCGTGACAGCCGTGGGTGTGCGCCGCCGTGCGTGGTAGGCGCGAACGCCTGCACGCCATT
>NZ_AQPL01000732.1:0-791 GCF_000395345.1 Cupriavidus sp. WS
CGCCCGGTCTTGGAGCGCACAACGCCGGAAATCGCGCCCGCGGCCAGAGCCAGGGCGAGATGCCAGTGGGACAAAGCCCGCGCCGGAGGACGCAGCGACTGCTGCGCGGCCCCCAGGTGCGTGTCCAGCGACGGCCAGAGGCCATGCAACCGGCCAACTTCGTCGGCGAACTGCTCAGGCTCCATCGTCACGCGGAAGAAGTGCTCCGGCTCGGCCGGACTGGCGGGGATGACATACGGCAGGAACGGCCATTCACACGGCAGCTCCTCGGCTTCGGCATCGCCTTGCCCAACCTGCAGCAGCAGATTGCGCACGCCCTTGAGGCCATCGGGGGCCAGCTCTCGCTGGCGCACCCGCCGGCCGAAGATCACCACCTGCTTGAACTGCGTTTCCACCGCTCGGTAGATGCGCAGATCGGTGTAGTGGCGCGTTAGCCAGCCGACCAACTCCGCGTCGAGCACGTAGCCGGGCACGATGAAGACCAGCACGCCGCCGTACTGCAACAGCGACAGGCTGCGCTGGTAGAACAGCTTTTCGAGGCGGGCGCGGCCTTGGCCCTGATAGCCGATGTTGCCGTTGACGTCCTTCGCCAGGTCGCCATACGGAGGATTCAGCCAGAGCAGCCCGAAGGACTGCTTGGAGATCATCGTGTCCATCAGGTCCGCGTGCAGGCAATGATCGACCAGGCCGCGGGCATGGCGTGCCCGCTCCGCGTCGAACTCGACGGCGAACGCCTTGGCCTGCTCGCGCCCGAGGGCGTGGGCGGCTTCGGCGATCGCCACGCCTTCGCC
>NZ_AQPL01000733.1:0-236 GCF_000395345.1 Cupriavidus sp. WS
CGGTTCGGCGCGGGCCGCGAATCGGGTTTCATCTACCACCGTGCGAAAGCCAGCCTGATGCCCATAGCCGTTCTGCCCTGGGTCACGTACCTGGCCTTGCCGATCTCGGTACACCCATTACTGATCCTCTTGCCGAGCGCCGCCTTGCTGGGACTGGCGGTGTCTCTGACTGCGGGGAGCTTCAAAAAGTACCTGTGAGTGCTCGCCACCGGCAGCGCAGGAAGTAGTCGATGCTC
>NZ_AQPL01000734.1:0-605 GCF_000395345.1 Cupriavidus sp. WS
GAGTGCTCGCCACCGGCAGCGCAGGAAGTAGTCGATGCTCAGACCTTCAACCGTGCGTACACCTGTTCCCAGGCCTTTGCAGCACGAACCTGTGCCGCCTCCATTTCGGCCCTGATCAGTTCGGTCATCTCGGCGTGGCCGGCTTCGGCTTCCTCCCAGATGAAGTACCTGCGCATCTCGTGCGTCTCGCCGTCCACGAAGACCATCGTCTCGAACAAGAGGGGATCGCCGCCTAGCGCGTGGTTGTGGTCCAGGCCGAGAAAAACCGTGGAGATACGGACGTCATCTATCCATGTTTCCGCCACACGCCTGTCGCCTTCCGCCATCCACATAGACCACTCAACGAGACTGTCGCACGGCACGGAGCGACGGCCATCGAGCTTGTAGTGCATGAGGCGTGGAGGACGGGGAATAGCCATGCTGAAAGAGTACCCCAACTCCATTTCTCTCCCCAATCTTCGCCATCGGTCTGCCCGGAGTTCAGCACGGCGCCGATAGGCACTTTCCGGGCCTCGAATCCGTGTCGAAAGCCCATGAATCCGGTCATCTGCGGGTTCCTATTGTTTGCAGCCTAAAGCAGCGCTGATCTCCACGATCAAGCCATT
>NZ_AQPL01000735.1:0-816 GCF_000395345.1 Cupriavidus sp. WS
CTTGTGGGTGGCGTGGATGGACGTGGTGCGTCCGTGGAAAAAAGCGACCAGCGTGGTTTCCCGCACTTGCAGCCTCGAAGGTCTCGGCTGCCTGGGCATGTGTCGGCAACGCCGACGAACATGGGGCAAGGATGGCCCTGGCCTGGGTCGTCCGCTCGCAGGAAACGGCACCTCGCCACGCCCGCTTTCCTGCGCTGCGGGCAAGAAAAAAGCCCCTCGAAAGGGGCTGGGTGGGTCAGGCTTCGTACACGAAATAATGTTCGCGTTGACGCGGGAAGAACACGTGCTTCCACGTGTCGCCGCTTGTGTTGCCACCGTCGAACACGACCATTTCGTAGTCGTCAATGTCGGTGTCCACCAGATCGGCGCTGGCGATATGACGCATGTGCAGCGTGCCGCTCGTGCGCTCGAATACCAGGATCTGGCCGATGGCGTCGTCCTGGCTCATGGCGTTGACGCAGGCCCCAAGCTGGTGCTCGAAGTCGGGTGCGGGCGAGATGAGGTTGGGGAACATGAGGTTGCTCCAGTGAAAATGGACCAGCCCGGCTCCTGGCGGGGAGACGGGCTGGCATGGGGGAACGAAAAAGAGGAAGGCTGGCGCGTCGCGCGTCTGCTAAAACTCGGCCAGCGGTAGGCCCAGCAGCGCCGGGGCGTCGGCGTCGAGGATGAGAATGCGCACATCGGCCTGGCCAGCCAGTTCAAGGATGTTCGCCAGGTCATCCGGCATGCCCTTGTTCCGGTGCTCCTGCCGAAGCTGCTCCGCACTGATGCCCTCGGCATACTCCAGGTTCTTGTCCGTCCAGGGCGTGGAGATCA
>NZ_AQPL01000736.1:0-794 GCF_000395345.1 Cupriavidus sp. WS
AACGCATTCCCGGCGCAGTTCCAAAAGGCAACCGCCGAAGGCGCGTTCCAGCAGCTCGGCATCGACGTGAACAGCCTCATCGCGCTCAGCGGCGGCAAGATCGTCGACGTCGCCGGCAACGGCGACTTCGCCATCGGCAGGTGGACGGACGGCTCGAACAGTATCGGCAGCATTTCGGCCAACCAAGGCGCGCACTATGCAGTGGGAAAGCCACTAACATTGATCGCCGACCGTACGCTCCAACCTGATCTTTCCATTGGCCCAAAGCTGACGTGCTCCAATGTCGCAGCAACCTCTCCGACCAGCGTTTCTGGGAACTTTGCACCCGGAAAGCTGAACTCGGCTACCGCTACCATTTCTTTGGGTGGCCCGACCTTGGACTCGTTCTCGCTTGATATCGGAATCGGCTCAGACGCACATGCAACGGCTGCGGTGCCATTCACGATATTGAGCGGGGTAACCATTTCCAATGGAGTTGCCCAGCACATTCAGGTCCTCGGAAGCTCGCAAAACAGCCCCTATCTCGCTATTGGCTACTCCATCGCGACGCCATCGAGCGGGGATGTCTCGGGTGTCGTAGTGCTTCAGTGCAAGCTGCCGTCATAAGTAATCGCAGCCCGAACGCCGGCTCCCGCCGGCGTTTGCATTCCTTCCCAAGAACAAGATCACCGTGCAAGTCGTTTATCGATTCCTCACTTCCGTCGCGGCCATGGCAACCGCTCTTACCCTAACGGGATGCGGCAGCGGTGGCGATGCCCCGGCAGCATCAGTCCCGGCCACGACGACGCCTCCGC
>NZ_AQPL01000737.1:0-472 GCF_000395345.1 Cupriavidus sp. WS
GCCCAAGCCTTCGAGCGGTTCGGACAGCGCACGGTAGATCGTCCAGTGGTCGATGCCCTCGACCTCCTGGAGCACGGTCTGCGTCAACTGCTGCTTCACCGGGTCGAGCTGCCAGTCGGGCAGCTTCTGGCCGCGCGGCCCCACGTTCAGCGCCAGCAGCCGACGGGCGAGGATGTCCTTGTAGATCTGCTGGCGCGACTTGTCCGCCAGCTTGGCGAACTCGGGGGGCGTCAGATTGTGCGGCTGGTTGAAGGTTTCCAGCAACACCGCGCGGCCACGCTGGACGTCAGTTTCATTCGGGGCCCAGCGCGTGTCGGCGCGCAGCGCGGCCGCCTTGCGCTTCAAGGCCTGCTCCACCGTTTCGCCTTCGAGGTTGGCTGGCAGTTTTACCGCCTCCACGCGCTCGTGAATGAACGCCTGCAACTCGGCCGCGAACGCCTTGGCATCCCGGATTTCGACGGTAGCCGCGAAG
>NZ_AQPL01000738.1:0-311 GCF_000395345.1 Cupriavidus sp. WS
CGCCTTGGCATCCCGGATTTCGACGGTAGCCGCGAAGCGGCGCACGTCCTCCACCGTGACGCGCGGCAGACGGTCGGCAATGAATTCAATGGCAGTGGGCATGGTCATCTCCCAAGTAGGTTTGAGACAGGACTCACTCTAGTCGCTTTTGTCGCGTTTGTCAACTTAGTCGCCTGGGTCAAACCTACCTGCTGCGGTCCCGGCAGCATAGGCCGAGGCCAACACCGGGTCTCCGCCCAATCCATTCGAGCGGGTTCCACATTGACGCTGGAGCCGCAACCCAGGCCTCGCTATACCGAAACGGTTAAAGG
>NZ_AQPL01000739.1:0-692 GCF_000395345.1 Cupriavidus sp. WS
ATGGACTGGGGGGTTTTGCTTTTTAGGGGCGGCCAATTGCTGGACAGCGCTTCCGACCGCTCGGACAGCGGCCGCCAAAAATCACCTCGGTCGACCGCGCAAGGGGCCCGGGAACGCCCGCCGGAAGCCATTTCCGGGCTGCCGGCGACACCCTATAGGGTGAGAGCGTGTTCTTTTCGAACGCCGGTGGTTGTGGAATGGCCAGGCAGCCTGGATGGTGCCCGGTCGCGAGCTCGTCACTGTCCCCATGCTTTGCATAGTATGGAAAAAGCTTGACAGGCCTGATGAGTTACACCATAATCACAAGTTCTCTGCGGAGAGGTGCCCGAGTGGCTAAAGGGGGCAGACTGTAAATCTGTTGGCTTACGCCTACGCTGGTTCGAATCCAGCCCTCTCCACCAGAATTAAGCAAGACAGTAACCCGGCGGTAGTCGGTGAAGCAGAAAGCGTGGTAACCCGGCGGGTGTAGCTCAATGGTAGAGCAGAAGCCTTCCAAGCTTACGACGAGGGTTCGATTCCCTTCACCCGCTCCAGATTGCCCGGGTTGCAGTCAAGAAAGCAGCAGTCAAGTTTCGCCCATGTGGCTCAGTGGTAGAGCACTCCCTTGGTAAGGGAGAGGTCGGCAGTTCGATCCTGCCCATGGGCACCAAATACCGTACTGGCAATATCGCAGCCGACACAGGAGTCGCGAA
>NZ_AQPL01000740.1:0-227 GCF_000395345.1 Cupriavidus sp. WS
CTGGGAGGGCAAGCCCTCCTGGGATAGAAACAACGGAACAAGGTGCATCCACCACCGCGCAGCGGTGATTGTTCGCGGCCAGGATGCGGAGCGAACGGGTATCGGTCAGCGCGGGCAACCGCGCCGTAGCCTTGAAGACCAGGGCTACCTGGGCATGTCGCCGACAACGTCGGCAGGCATTTCGGTGGTAGGTGTGGCGGCAGGTTCGTCAGCCGCCAGCATGTCCA
>NZ_AQPL01000741.1:0-420 GCF_000395345.1 Cupriavidus sp. WS
CGGTAGGTGTGGCGGCTGGTTCGGCAGCGGACAGCATGTCCATCGCCGACAGCAAGGCATCGCCTTCGATCGGCCCCTGCAGCAGGATGGCCTGGCCCGTCTGGCGATCAAGCAGGCGCAGCGACGGCGTGGCCGTTACACCACTTTTCGTGGCTTCCACGGCCTGGGCATGGATGACTGCATCGGCCCGCTCGCTTGCCATGCACTGTTCGACGGCCGGCGTAGATTCGGGGTAGCGCAGGCCATCGGGCAATCCCTGGCCGTCGCTGCGTGTGTGAGCATAGACCCACTCGACGGCCTGCCAGAAGGCAGCATGCCCGCCAGCTTCGGCGACGCACTCGACAAGACGCGCCTCGGCCGACGCGGCCGGCTCGTGCGCGGCCAACGGCTGGTGGTGCCATTGCAGGACCACATCGGCGT
>NZ_AQPL01000742.1:0-691 GCF_000395345.1 Cupriavidus sp. WS
CGAATGATCATTGCCCAGCTTTCTAAGTTCAGATCATTGTCTATCAAGATCGCATCGCTTGCCGCATAACCAATGCCAGTTGGAATTTCCCCTGTTGGAATCTCCTGCCATTCTCGGGATAGTTCATCTCGAACGGACAAAGCCGATTCTCGACGACTTGGCGATACGCTCCCCGAGTAAGCCAAGGTTCTGGTTCCGGCCAAGAAATAGGTGTCAAAGCGATACAATATGTCACTCGTTGTCTTGTTCCACGAAATCAATGTGACTGAGCCATTAGCATGCGGTACCCGTTCGATAAACATGCTGCCATGTTTATCGTGCTTTGCTGCTCGCAATGCCTGTTCCCGTCGAGCAATCAGATTGTCAAAATCCCTCCGGGTCTGAATTTCTCGTAATGGTTCAATTCTCACCTCGTTGTACTTATAGCTCTCGACAGTTCGCACATCCGCTGGTAATTCGACCAGATGTCGACCAATCGCACGAGTTTTCCATCCTTCCTTCATGCTGACTCCCTTCTTTGTGCCATTGCATCTGTCAGATAATCTTGATGATCCCAAGCGTCATGGCTATCGGCAGAGGCGAGAAATCAATCGTCATGCAGCGCTCGCAGAGGACAAGAGAATGTGTGAAAAAGCCGCGCGTAGTGGCCACTCACCAGCACCTTCGTGGCGCTTCTGGTGAACTGAAGGGA
>NZ_AQPL01000743.1:0-685 GCF_000395345.1 Cupriavidus sp. WS
ACGATCTGGTAGCCGCGCTCGCCGTGGATCTCGTCGGAGACGATGTGCAGGTCGAAGAACTCGACTTCCTCGTCGGTGAAGCCGTACTTCTCGCGCAGCGTGGGGGTCTGCTTGCGGTAGATGGAAGGCACCTGCGATTCCAGGCCGACCACGAGTCCGGCGACGGCGACGATGGGGTCCTCGCGCATGGCGACGGCGTAGCACCAGCTTTGCAGGCCGCGGGTGGTGGCGGACATGTTGTCGGGGTCGATGACACGCTCGCGGGTGGTGCCGCAGGCTTCGGCGAAGCGGATGAGGAGGTCGGTGTGGCGGTCGCCGCCGATTTCCTCTTCATACATATTGGCGAGCAGGAAGTCCTTGGCCTCGGTGAAGCGGTCGGGGGTGCGGGCGTAGATGTAGGCGAGGTAGTCGGCGAAGGGGCCGACGTAGTGATAGTGGTTCTCGGCCCAGCGGGCGAGGTGATCGCGGGAGAGCTTGCCGCTGGCCCAGGCGATGCTGAAGGGGGCCTTGTTGGCGCTCTTGCCCTTGATGGCGTTTTCGAGCGCGGCGCGGAAGACTTCGCGGTTCATGAGTTCGGGCATTTGGGGGCTCCAGGGTTGGGATCGCGTTGGAATCGGGCCGCTGTGGCCCTGCCGGTGAATCAATGTGTAGATTGTATACTATCTACCGGGTTGACCAAGGTCAA
>NZ_AQPL01000744.1:0-673 GCF_000395345.1 Cupriavidus sp. WS
CACAAAAAATCTGACAGGTTCTGTCATGCAACTTACTCGCTCTGCTGAGGCGTCGAGTTACTTAACAGGTGAGCATCGAAGAGGCTTGTAGCTCCTCTGCACCACCGGCGCCGGCCCGCGCACGTACTCCTTAGTCTCTCCATTGTCGCTGTTCTGCTGGACAATGGTGAGTTGAGCGGGTAGCGCTTGGCAAGCTGTATCGGGTCGCTGGTTTGGCAGTTCGATATGCTTTTCCAGTTCTGCGGCCTTTGCAAACTCAGCTCGAACTGCCTGTTCCTTGTGGTCCAGCAAGGCCATGACGCCCGATGCGGCGAAGAGAACGAGAAGCAATACTGCCCCAATAAGCCCGCCTCTCTTCGCCCAGACCTTCGTTTTCCGATACGCGGGTTCACCGCCCTTGATTTTCTCCCATTCCTTCTTTAGAAGCGTTCGGCTGATTGCTTCAGCTTCTGTGACAAGAATCGAAACGGTCGCGCGGAGGGCTTCGGCGTTCCTTTCGTTGCTTCGCTTCCATCCTTCCAAGAGGGATAGGGCTTGGTTAATCTTATTCTCGAAGTGTGGAAACTCTTCGTCATCAGGCTTGAAATGAAGCTTGGCTAGTGCATACGAGCTGTGAATGTTGGCGCGCTGCACGCGAAGAGCATCAAAGATGAACCTGTCAGATTTTTTGTGT
>NZ_AQPL01000745.1:0-658 GCF_000395345.1 Cupriavidus sp. WS
GGACGTGTCAGGAATTTTGTGTGCGCGGGGCCGGGTTTAAAGTTCAGTGAATCGCGTTGGTGAAGCGTTCGCCAAACAGGATGGCAAACTGATTGGCCGCCTGCTTCCACGTCCGCTGCGGCATCTTCCAATCTTTCGCGATATTGCGCAAGGCCAGAAAGAGCAGCTTCGTTGCCGCCTCGTCGCTGGGGAAGTGGCCGCGGTTCTTGACGATCTTCCGGAGGCGCATGTGCAGGCTTTCGATCGCGTTGGTGGTGTAGATGATCTTGCGTACCTCAGGCGGGTAAGCGAAGAACGGAATGACCTGCTCCCACTGGCGCCGCCACATGGCCGTCACGGTGGGGAACCGGCTGCCCCATGGGCCCGCCGCGAACGCGTCCAGCGCCTGCGCCGCCGCGTCCGCGTTGACGGCCTGGTAGATGGGCTTGAGCGCCGCAGCCAGGTCCTTGCGGTCCTTCCAGGCCGCCAGCGTGGTCGAATTGCGGATCAGGTGCACGATGCAGGTCTGGATTTGCGCCAGCGGGTACACGGCCTCGATCGCTTCAGGGAAGCCGCGCAGGCCATCCACCACGGCGATCAGGATGTCCTCCAGCCCGCGGTTCTTGAGCTCATTGAAGACCTTGAGCCAGAACTTGGCGCCCTCGGCCTGTTCGATCCA
>NZ_AQPL01000746.1:0-606 GCF_000395345.1 Cupriavidus sp. WS
AACAGCGCGTCGATGTTGATGACATGCCGCTGGATCAGCATGTAGTCCGGACGCTGCCCCAGTTCCACCAAGGCGCGGGCGATGATGTTGACGAAGCGCCAGGCAAATTCCCTGAAAGCCGCCGAGTTGCCTTCACCGGAGAGTTGCCCTGCAATGCGGGTCGCCACCTCGCTGATGCGTCCAAAGCGCCCCACGGCGTTGTAGCGGGCGGAAATGTCCGGCCAGCCCAAATGGAAGACATAGAACTCGCCCTCGCGGCCCGCGCGTTGCGCCTCGACGTACATCCGCTTCAGCAGATCGGCATCCCCTTTGGGGTCGATGACGATCACGACCTCGTGCTCTCCCGCCGCGTTCTTTCGCCGGATGTCCTGGGTCACGAACAGTTCGGCCAGCCGCGTCTTGCCCACGCGGGTTGTCCCCAAGACCAATGAGTGCCCGACGCGCTCGCCGAGCGGCAGGCTGACGTCCACCTCCTCGGGTTCGATGCCGTGCAGCCGAGGCAGTCCGCCCACGGGCGGCAGCGGGCGCACTGGGTTGAAAGGCACGTCCCAGCCGGTGAGTTTCGGCAGCCGGGAAAGCGGGAACCGCGCGAACTCCAGCCGTTCC
>NZ_AQPL01000747.1:0-365 GCF_000395345.1 Cupriavidus sp. WS
CCAGCCGGCGCCGCGCCAGCGCCTGTCCGAAGAAGATCTGGTCGAAGCTGCCGGCCTGCAGGTCGAGTTCCCTGCCGTGCCGGCTCAGCCAGGCATGGGCCTGGCGCACGTGGCGCGCGAAGGCGGCGTCCTCCACCGGGCCGGCCTGCCCGCGGATCACGGCGGGCAGCCGCTCCAGGTCGATGCTCTCGGCCTCCAGCCCGAGGTCGCAGATCATGCGGTCGTCGCAGGCCACCGAATGCGGCATGTAGGCCGGCACCACCGCAAGCTCGGTGCTGTCCCAGCGCGCGCCGTCCAGGCTGATGCGGATCGGTGCGCGCAACGCCACGTAGATCAGCAGTCCGCCCATCGTCCGCACCGACGGC
>NZ_AQPL01000748.1:0-237 GCF_000395345.1 Cupriavidus sp. WS
CGCGCGCAGCGCCACGTAGATCAGCAGCCCGCCCATCGTCCGCACCGACGGCGAACCGAGCAGGCCCGCATAGAACAGCCGCTCCGGCGTGACCCACATCACCCGGCCGCCTCCGTCCGCGGCACCGGGCGCCGGGGTCGTGGCTGGCGGGCACGCAATGCTGCTTGCCTGCATCTGCATGTCCTTTGTCTCCTGCCGGCGCCATCCGCGCACCCGTGGGTGCGTCGCCGGGCCGGC
>NZ_AQPL01000749.1:0-578 GCF_000395345.1 Cupriavidus sp. WS
GCGCTTCTGGTGAACTGAAGGGAAAACCCCTTCGCACAAATAGCGCATGGCTTCCCCTACCGAAAAGTTGGAGGGCGAAGCAAGCGAATACCTCGAAGCCAGCATCGACACCGGTGCGGCTGTCATTGCCAGGAGCATGCGGCGGCGAGAGAACTTGCTCATACGGCCCCCGGGCGCAAACGCAGTGAATCCACCACGGCATCCCACAATTCCAGTGCTTCCTCGTCGCTGGCGAACGATTCCTTGTTGGTGAGGTAAGCGCTCTCGCCGACCTGTAGCGACACATTCAGGTTGGGCTCGGCCAGGGAGTCCGCTTTTCCCGGCGCCTCCCATTTGAAACCATAGGTTCGTTTCCCATCCTGTGTGCCGGCCACCAGGATCTCATCGGCCTCGATGGGGCCAACCGGACGCGCACGGTTGCGCAATTGGGTGACACCGGCTACGGTGCCCAGCAGTCCAGCCAGGATGCCGCCGGCGCGCTTGCGCAGACCGGGTTCCACGCTGCGTTGCACATATGACGTAACCGTCAACGACACATCGGGCTTGCCGGCCAAGCGAATGATCATTGCCCAGCTTTC
>NZ_AQPL01000750.1:0-469 GCF_000395345.1 Cupriavidus sp. WS
GGGTGGAGGGGGTTACGCGGGCGGCATAGGGGGAGTTGGGGTTTTTGCTTCAACTTCAACTGCTTAACGTCGAAGTCAAAAGCCTAAATTCAAAGGCTTAAATTCAAAGGCTTAAAGTCAAAGGCTTTCGCTCCCCCGGAGCGACCTACTTTCTTTTCCCCGAAAAGAAAGTAGGCAAAGAAAGCGGGCTGCCTGGCCGGCAGGGGCAGAAACGTTGGGATTGCTTAGGTTGCTGGTTTCGTGGCGGGGTCGGTGGTTCTGCTGGCATCCTGCTGTTACCGGCTCGGCTGGCCACTATCTGGCTGGAGGCAGTGGTTTCGGGGTCAGACCTATGATGGCGAGCGCATTGCTGGTTCGGCCATCTGCCGTTACCGACTCGGGCGGCCACGACATAGCATCGGCACTGGTTTCGTGGTGGACGTGGTGGACCCCACGCGAGTGTGTTGGGTTTCGATCAGCGTTGAGCGTT
>NZ_AQPL01000751.1:0-490 GCF_000395345.1 Cupriavidus sp. WS
GTGGATACCGGCTACGAATGGGTGTTCGTGCGCTCGGGGTTGCTGGAGCGCATGAGCCGGACCGCCGAGCGCGCCCGTGCGCCCAGCCACGAGCAGACGCACAACTTCCGCTACTACATCAGCCAGGCCTATGTCTGGGCCGAGAGCTACCTGGTCGCCGCGGCCTTCACGACGCTGACTTTCCTTGTGCGCCTGCTGGTCCTGGTGCTCACGCTGCCGCTGATCCTCACTGCGGCATTCGTCGGCCTGATCGACGGCCTGGTGCGACGGGATGTGCGCCGGTTCGGCGCGGGCCGCGAATCCGGCTTCATCTACCACCGCGCGAAGGCCAGCCTGATGCCCCTGGCCGTGCTGCCCTGGGTCACCTACCTGGCGCTGCCGATCTCGGTGCATCCGCTGGTGATCCTGCTGCCCAGCGCAGCCTTGCTGGGACTGGCCGTGAGCCTGACCGCGGGCAGCTTCAAAAAGTACCTCTAGACCATCAATCCGG
>NZ_AQPL01000752.1:0-350 GCF_000395345.1 Cupriavidus sp. WS
GGCCGAGCTGGCGCGCGCGCTGGCCCGCCTGCATGCCGGGCGCGCGATCGCCATCGAGGTGGAAGGGGAAGGACACTTTGCCGGCGACCGCCAGGACCTGATCGAGATCCTCGGCAACCTGCTCGACAATGCCTGCCAGTGGGCCGCCTCGCGCGTGCGCGTGACGCTGGCCGAACGCGGGGAAATGCTGGAAGTGCGGGTGGAGGACGATGGCCCCGGCATGCCGGAGGCGGCGCGCGAGCTGGCCACGGCCCGCTTCGCGCGGCTCGACGAAACCGCCGCCGGCAGCGGCCTGGGGCTGGCCATCGTCAGCGAGATGGCCGCGCTCTACGACGGCGGCCTGGAACTGG
>NZ_AQPL01000753.1:0-519 GCF_000395345.1 Cupriavidus sp. WS
GAACCTGTCAGATTTTTTGTGTGCAACGGGTCATGAAATAATTCCGAAAGGGACGTTCCATGACCGACACAATGAGCACGAAAAAACCGAAGACCAAGAAGCAGCCGTACCCGTTCCCCGTTGAGCTGATCGACCAGCTGCTGGCGCAGGTGCAGAACAAGGACGCCGAGTCGATCCTGGGCGAAGCGGGCCTGGCTGGCCAGCTCAAGAAGATGCTGGCCGAGCGCATGCTGACGGCCGAGCTGAACCACCACCTCGCCCACGAGGAGGCCTGCAGCAAGAACCACCGCAACGGCACCTCGTCCAAGACGGTGCTCACGCCCGGCGGAGAATTGCAGTTGGATATCCCGCGTGATCGCCTGTCCAGCTTCGAGCCGAAGCTGGTCGCTAAGCACCAGCGCCGCATGCCCGGCTTCGACGACCATGTGATCAGTATGTACGCGCGCGGCATGAGCGTGCGCGAGATTCAGGCCCACCTGCTGGAGCTGTACGGGACGGAGGTGTCGCCCGACCTGATTT
>NZ_AQPL01000754.1:0-486 GCF_000395345.1 Cupriavidus sp. WS
CGCCGGGTAGTGCCGCAGGCCCAAGCGCTCGGCCAAGTCGTCACCGGACACGGGCGCGAGGGGGACGCCGGGTGCCAGTGCGCGCAGCCGCTCCAGGCCCTGGACGGTCTCGACGTTGACCACCAGACCGACCGCGCCGCGCTCGCGCAATGAGGCTGCATGGCGGCGCAACCAGGCCTGGGAAGCCTCGTCGTCGCCCACGACCACAAAGGGACGCAGGCCCGGCGCCTCGATCACCCGCCGCGCGACGGTGCCGGACGTGAGCTTGGCGCTACGCACCGGCAGCATCGCGGCCTCGTCCGCCGGTGTGGCAGGGATCTGAGGCGCCGGGACGGGCGACCGGGCCGGAGCGTTGGCGCGCGGCTGAAGGTTCAGGGCTTCGTAGTACGGCAGCGCCGACGTGCCGCCACGGTCTTCGACCACGATCAGCGGCTCGCCGGCACGCGAGGCCAGCGGCAGACCAGCCAGCAGCACGAGCAGGCCTTT
>NZ_AQPL01000755.1:0-330 GCF_000395345.1 Cupriavidus sp. WS
TGTCCCGGCCCCCCGCCCAACGGCCCTGGGCCACACGAACAGGAGACCCGACATGAACCCCCATCCTTGCCCCCCAACACACGGCAGGCCGCGCAACGCGCCGCTGCTCTACGGCAGCGTGTGCAGCGGCATCGAGGCCGCGAGCCTCGCCTGGCAACCCCTCGGCCTCGAAGCTGCGTGGTTCGCTGAGATCGAGCCGTTCCCGAGCGCCGTGCTCGCCCATCGTTACCCCCACGTGCCCAACCTGGGCGACATGACTGCGATCGCCCGCCAGGTGCGCGCCGGCACCGTGCCGGCGCCCGACATCCTGGTCGGCGGCACACCGTGCCA
>NZ_AQPL01000756.1:0-463 GCF_000395345.1 Cupriavidus sp. WS
ATGCGGGTCGCCACCTCGCTGATGCGTCCAAAGCGCCCCACGGCGTTATAACGGGCGGAAATGTCCGGCCACCCCAAATGGAACACATAGAACTCTCCCTCGCGGCCTGCGCGTTGCGCCTCGACGTACATCCGCTTCAGGAGGTCGGCGTCGCCCTTGGGGTCAATGACGATCACGACCTCGTGCTCGCCTGCGACGTTCTTCCGGCGGATGTCCTGCGTCACGAATAACTCGGCCAGCCGCGTCTTTCCCACGCGGGTTGTCCCCAAGACCAATGAGTGCCCGACGCGCTCGCCCAGCGGCAGGCTGACGTCCACCTCCTCGGGTTCGATGCCGTGCAGCCGAGGCAGTCCGCCCACAGGTGGCAGCGGGCGCACTGGGTTGAAAGGCACGTCCCAGCCGGTGAGTTTCGACAGCCGTGACAGTGGGAACGGCGCGAACTCCAGCCGTTCCTCCAGGCGCC
>NZ_AQPL01000757.1:0-500 GCF_000395345.1 Cupriavidus sp. WS
TCGACGCGCGCCTTCTTTTCCTTGACCTCGACCTCGGTGGCGCCGCCCACCTTGAGCACGGCCACGCCGCCGGCCAGCTTGGCCACGCGCTCCTGCAGCTTCTCGCGGTCGTAGTCGGAGGTGGCTTCGTCGATCTGCGCGCGGATGCGCTTGACGCGCGCCTGGATCTGCCCGGCATCGCCGGCGCCGTCGATGATGGTGGTGTTTTCCTTGCCGATCTCCACGCGCGCGGCCTGGCCCAGTTCTTCCAGCGAGACCTTCTCCAGCGACAGGCCGACTTCCTCGGCCACCACCTGGCCGCTGGTGAGGATGGCGATGTCTTCCAGCAGCGCCTTGCGGCGGTCGCCGAAGCCCGGCGCCTTGACCGCGGCGGCCTTGAGGATGCCGCGGATGTTGTTGACCACCAGCGTGGCCAGCGCCTCGCCCTCCACGTCCTCGGCCACGATCAGCAGCGGACGGCCGGCCTTGGCCACCTGCTCCAGCACCGGCAGCAGGTCGCG
>NZ_AQPL01000758.1:0-437 GCF_000395345.1 Cupriavidus sp. WS
GTTGTCGACCGCCCACGACCAGTCCGTCAGGTCGGCCGTGCCGTCGACGCCGTCCGAGCGCCGCACCACCGCCGTGACGACCTGCGGCGCCGCGTCGTAGTTGACCGTCAGCGTGGACGGCGACAGCGTCAGCGCATAGGTCTTCGCCGCCGGCGCCTGCACGGCCAGGTGCGTGGTGCTGGTGGCCTGGCTGCCGTCGGGCAGCGTCGCCGTGGCGACGATGTCGACCTCGCCGGGCACGAGCATGCGCACCGAGGCATAGGTGCCCACCGGCTGCATCATGCTGGCCGCCGCCGGCGCCTGGTCGGAGGCCGACACGATTACCGCGACCGCTTCGTTGGACGACGACCATGCGAACCTGGCGCCCTTGACCTCGAGGCCGTCGGCGCCGAGTAGCGTGGCTTTCAGCGTCAGCGTGCCGCCCTGCGCGGGCGCGG
>NZ_AQPL01000759.1:0-430 GCF_000395345.1 Cupriavidus sp. WS
CTCAAGGCCATCGCCGACCGCAAGGCGTACTTCGCTTCGCTGCGCGCTCGTCAGGCCCAGCCCATCGTCATCCTCGCCGAGCTTCCGCCCGAGCAGGCATTCGACCTGTGGAAGCAACATGTCCTGGGCGACAAGCCCGACTGACCCAGCGCCACCGCACCCTCCTGACAGCCCCGCACTCGATGCGGGGCTTTTCTTTTCCGGTGCTCATCAATCGGGGCTGGGCCGAATGCCGTTTTCCAACTGACGCGGCGCAGCCCTCGCACGAAGCTGCCTGCATGTTCGCTGATTCGTCAGCACATGCCAGCAGCCAGGGTTCCAGGCTGCCGCGGGGTTCTCTCCGCGCGACCCACCAGTCCGCATCGCATCAAGTCTGCGGACGCGCGTCCCAGTGACGCCGATGCACTTTCTTCAACCGCCTGCGGGAGCT
>NZ_AQPL01000760.1:0-443 GCF_000395345.1 Cupriavidus sp. WS
TAGCCGCGGTCGAACTGCATGCCTTCCACGACTTCCAGCTCGTCGGCCAGCGACTTGCCGTCTTCGACGGTGATCACGCCTTCCTTGCCGACCTTGTCCATCGCTTCCGCGATCAGCTTGCCGATCACTTCGTCGCTGTTGGCGGAGATCGAGCCGACTTGCGCGATTTCCTTGCTGGTGGTGGTGTTCTTGGTCAGCTTCTTCAGCTCTTCGACCGCGTTCAGCACGGCCTTGTCGATGCCGCGCTTCAGGTCCATCGGGTTCATGCCGGCGGCAACGTACTTCATGCCTTCGCGCACGATCGACTGGGCCAGCACGGTCGCGGTGGTGGTGCCGTCACCGGCGTTGTCGCTGGTCTTGGAAGCCACTTCCTTGACCATCTGCGCGCCCATGTTCTGCAGCTTGTCCTTCAGCTCGATTTCCTTGGCCACGGACACGCCGTC
>NZ_AQPL01000761.1:0-435 GCF_000395345.1 Cupriavidus sp. WS
CGAGCCCAGCGCGGTGCCGCGCAGCACCGCCGGGATCATGCGCTTGAAGTCGGCCTTGGTCGGGAACAGGTTGGTGATGTGGTCGGTGAAGGTCTCGCGGTTTTCCTTCTGCTCGAGGTTGGCGATGATCTCCGCGAAACCGAACACGCCCATCGCCACCGAGACGAAGTTCAGGCCGTCGGTCAGTTCGGGCACGTCGAACGAGAAGCGCGCCGCGCCCGAGTTGACGTCGGTGCCGACCAGGCCGAGCAGCAGGCCCAGCACGATCATGGCGATGGCCTTGACCAGCGAGCCCGAAGCCAGCACCACGGCGCCGATCAGGCCCAGCACCATCAGCGAGAAGTACTCGGCGGGACCGAACTTGAAGGCCAGTTCCGACAGCGGGGCGGCGAACGCCGCCAGGATCAGGGTGGCCACGCAGCCGGCGAAGAACGA
>NZ_AQPL01000762.1:0-318 GCF_000395345.1 Cupriavidus sp. WS
GTTGCTGGTTTCGTGGTGGGGCCGGTGGTTCTGCGTGCATCTGCCGTTACCAGTGCGAGCGGCCACGACACTGCTGGCTGTAGTGGTTTCGTGGTCAGACCTATGATGGCGGGCGCACTGCTGGTTCGGGCATCTGCCGTTACCGGTTTGGGCGGTCACGGCGTAGCACCCGCATGGTTTCGTGGTGGGCGTGGTGGACCCCGCGCGGGTGTGCTGGGTTGCTTTGAACCGGATTGCCTCTCAAGTCAAAACCATTTGGCAGTGAGATCGAATGGGGGCCACCACGCCCACCACGAAACCAGCACCGTTCCTACGACG
>NZ_AQPL01000763.1:0-390 GCF_000395345.1 Cupriavidus sp. WS
CTCGTCCTGAGTTTCTTCCTCCTGTCCTGACCTGAAAGGCCCGACCATGCACAACCGCATCCTCACCTCCCGCTTTGCTCAGCGCGCCGCCGTGGCCCTGGGCGCCGCCGCTCTGCCGGCGCTGTCGTTCGCACAAGGTCTGCCGCAGTTGGAGAACCCGACGCGCGGCACCGGCAACGGCATCATGGAGACCATCCGCAACTACGGCTACGACATCATCATGCTCGTGGCCCTGCTGGTGGTGGCATCGATGTTCATCGGCGTCTGCTACCACGCCTACGGCACTTACGCGGAAATCCACACTGGCCGCAAGACGTGGGGCCAGTTCGGCCTCACGGTCGCCATCGGCGCCGTCCTGCTCGTGATCGGCATCTGGCTGCTCACCGAAGC
>NZ_AQPL01000764.1:0-378 GCF_000395345.1 Cupriavidus sp. WS
GGCGCCTTTCTCCTGCCCATCAACGTCCCGGCCCGGCCAACGACACCGGGCCACACGAACAGGAGACCCGCCATGAACCCCAAACCTTGCCATGCGCCGCGCAACGCGCCGCTGCTCTACGGCAGCGTGTGCAGCGGCATCGAGGCCGCGAGCCTCGCTTGGCAACCGCTCGGCCTCGAAGCCGCGTGGTTCGCCGAGATCGAACCGTTCCCGAGCGCCGTGCTCGCCCACCGCTACCCGCACGTGCCCAACCTGGGCGACATGACCGCGATCGCCCGCCAGGTGCGCGCCGGCACGGTGCCGGCGCCCGACATCCTGGTCGGCGGTACGCCGTGCCAGTCGTTCAGCGTTGCCGGCGCGCGCCAGGGACTGAATGAC
>NZ_AQPL01000765.1:0-393 GCF_000395345.1 Cupriavidus sp. WS
GCAAAGCCAGGCGGCATGCGGGTCTGCGGTTTGGCTCGGCACATCGCGGGGACTGGCACGCACTGCCGCGCTGACGGGTGCGGACCAACACCATCGCGCCACGGTGTCTGCCGCCGGCAGACAAGTGCGCGCGGCGCGCGCTTGCGCAAGAAGACAGGGGAAAAAGCGCGGGAGGAAAATGATGCCGCCGGACGCGGCGGTCCGGTCATGGCGCGCGCGGCGCGGGCCGCGCGCTCACTTCACGTAGATCGTGATCTTCCGGGAATAGATCGGCGGGTTGTGCGGGATGTGCTTGTCGTCGGCCATCAGCAACTGCAGCGTGTGCTTGCCCGGCGGCAGCTCGATCGTGGTCTCGGTCTCGCCCGCGCCGAAGTGCAGGTGGTTGCGGTCGTT
>NZ_AQPL01000766.1:0-347 GCF_000395345.1 Cupriavidus sp. WS
CGCGCGAGGCCCTCGCCACCGAGATACAACTCCCCGGCCACGCCGGGCGGCACGAGATTGAGCTCGGCATCGAGCAGGTAAGCGCAGCGCGCGCCGACCGGCCGGCCGATCGGCGCATAGGTGCCGGCAAAATCGGCTTCCGGGCTGTCGGCTCGCACCTTCCACACCATCGGCGTGACCACCGTTTCGGTCGGGCCATAACCGTTGATGAAGGTACGCGGCGCCAGCGCGCGGCGCGCCAGTTCGAAGGCCGGGCGCGGCATGGCCTCGCCACCGAAGGAGTAGAGCGAGACCTCGGGCCGCTGCTCGCTTTGCGCGCACCATTCGGCAAGCTGCTTCAGGTAGGC
>NZ_AQPL01000767.1:0-419 GCF_000395345.1 Cupriavidus sp. WS
TTGTCCATCGGCGGCAGGTCGGTGTCGATCAGCAGGTGGTGATGGCCGCTGTTGGGAAACGTCACGCCGCGCGGCGCCACGCCCATGCCGCGCAGGCCGAACCACACCTTGATCGGCTTGCCGGCCGGCAGCACCTGGTTGTTGTTGGGGAAGCCGATGTACAGGTAGGCATTGGGCGGCGCCGGCGTGGGGCCCGCCGCCACCGCATGGCCCGGCATGCCGCCGTTCAGAAGCAGGCTGGCTGCGAGCGCCGCGCCCAGGATGAGCTTACGCATGGACTTTCTCCCGACTTTCTTCCGCCGCGTTCCGCCAGCGGCCTATCGGACGGTGATGGTGATCTTCTTCGAATACACCGGCGGATCGTGCGGCTTGTGGTTGGCATCGCCAAGCAGCAGTTGCAGCGTGTGCTTGCCCGGCGG
>NZ_AQPL01000768.1:0-318 GCF_000395345.1 Cupriavidus sp. WS
TACACGCAGACCCTCTCGGACATTGAGGCCCGCATTGGCAACCGCGCCAAGGCCGGTCAGGTCATCGGCAACTTCAACAACCTGTTCATGCTGCGCGTGCGCGAGACCGCGACCGCTGAACTGCTGACCCGGCAACTACCGAAGGTCGAGGTTTATACGACCACCATCGTCAGCGGCGCGACCGACAGCTCGGACATTCGCGGGGCGACGGATTTCACGTCCAACACTCAGGACCGCATCAGCATGTCCAGCGTGCCGATGATCGAGCCGTCGCACATCGTCGGCTTGCCCAAGGGCCAGTGTTTTGCATTGTTGCAG
>NZ_AQPL01000769.1:0-360 GCF_000395345.1 Cupriavidus sp. WS
TTGATGAACAGGCCCAGCATCTGCTGGGAGCCGGGCAGGTCCGCCGGGCGCCCGGCGACGGTGGCGCCGAAGGCTACGCAATCCTGGCCGGTATAGCGCTGCAGCAGCAACAGCCACGCGGCCTGTACGAGGGTGTTGAGCGTGACTTTCTGCGCGCGGGCGAACGCCGCCAGCGCGGCGGTACGGTCGGCATCGAGCAGATGATGCTGCTCGGCATGGCCTTCGCCATGTTCAGGCGCGGGCAGCGCGGCCATCAGCCGGGTCGGGGTATCGAGCGCGGCCAGTTGCGCGGACCAGAAGGCGCGGCTGGCGTCCGCGTCGCGGCCTTGCAGCCAGCCGATATAGTCGGCGAAGCGGCCG
>NZ_AQPL01000770.1:0-365 GCF_000395345.1 Cupriavidus sp. WS
CGCGGCGGTTCAGTTCGGCGTAGGTGAGCGTCTGTCCGTCGGCTTCCAGCGCGATGGCGTCCGGCTGCCGGTCAGCGTGCGCCTCGAACAGGCGATGCACCGGCACGAACGCCGGGTAGGCCTGCGGATTGCGGCCCAATGCCAGCAGGCGGGCCTGCTGGTCTTGCGGCACCGGCGCGACTTGTCCCAGCGGGCGGGCGCCGTCCTCGCTCATCCGCGTCATCAGCGCGAACAGGCTCTGCGCCAGCATGCGCGCATGCGGCTCGCCCAGCCTCGCGCGGTCGAAGCGGCAGGTCAGGCGCAGCGTGTCGGTGTGGGCGAGGACCAGCGTCAGCGGGTAGTTGGTCTCGGCGCGGTTGCGCACG
>NZ_AQPL01000771.1:0-402 GCF_000395345.1 Cupriavidus sp. WS
TGGTGGAGCAGGCCGCCGCCGCGGCCGACGCGCTCAAGGAACAGGCGCAGCACATGGAGCAGGCGGTGGCGGTGTTTCGGTTGGAGGCGTAGGGGGAGGACCGCCGGCAATCGGGATGCATCGGCAATCGGACGGCGCCATGCGTGCGGTCCAATTGCCGGCGGCGCCGGCTTTGCTACCTGTGGTCTCCCCTCTCCCGCATGCGGGAGAGGGGAGACCACAGGTAGCAAAGCCGGCGCCGCCGGCAATTGGACCGCACGCATGGCGCCGTCCGATTGCCGATGCATCCCGATTGCCGGCGGTCCTCCCCCTACGCCTCCAACCGAAACACCGCCACCGCCTGCTCCATGTGCTGCGCCTGTTCCTTGAGCGCGTCGGCCGCGGCGGCGGCCTGCTCCACCA
>NZ_AQPL01000772.1:0-377 GCF_000395345.1 Cupriavidus sp. WS
GTTTCGCCGACTGATGCGCAGGTTCCTGTTTCGCACGCTCCACGATGTTGTACTGATGCTCGACAGGGAGTTGGAAGACCGCCAGCTTTGCCCCAGCGCTGGTGTCGTGGATAGCCAATCGGTGAAGGCGCCAGCGGCGAAAGAGCGCGGCTACGATGCTGCGAAGAAGATCGTCGGGCGCAAGCAGCATATTGCCGTGGATACAAATGGGCGGCTGCTGATGGTGAACCTGACGCCTGCAGACATTGCCGACAGTACAGGGGCAGTGACGGTACTGGAGGCCTTGAAGAGGCGTTGGCCGGGCCTGAAACATCTGTTTGCTGATGGCGCGTACGATCGTCGCGCGCTGATGGATAAAGCCGCGACGCTCGACTTTG
>NZ_AQPL01000773.1:0-376 GCF_000395345.1 Cupriavidus sp. WS
AACGGAAAATAAAGCACGCTAAGGCATAGCCGAACCTGCCAAGCTTGCTCCACCCTGTAGTGACGCGATCAGCGGGCAGGAAACGTTCCCCCTTCGCGCATGGCAGGCGCACACCAACTCAGACAGCACGGCCTCCATGCGCGCCAGGTCAGCCATTTTCTCGCGCACGTCCTTGAGCTTGTGCTCGGCCAGACTGCTGGCTTCCTCGCAATGGGTGCCATCCTCCAGCCGCAGCAGCTCGGCGATCTCATCCAGGCTGAAGCCCAGCCGCTGGGCTGATTTCACGAAGCGCACCCGCGTTACATCCGCCTCGCCATAGCGGCGGATGCTGCCATAGGGCTTGTCAGGCTCCAGCAACAAGCCCTTGCGCTGATAG
>NZ_AQPL01000774.1:0-239 GCF_000395345.1 Cupriavidus sp. WS
GACCATGCAAAACCGCATCCTCACTTCCCGTTTTGTCCAGCGCGCCGCCGTGGCCCTGGGCGCCGCCGCGCTGCCCGCGCTGTCGTTCGCGCAGGGGCTGCCGCAACTGGAGAACCCGACCCGCGGCACGGGCAACGGCATCATGGAAACGATCAGGAACTACGGCTACGACATCATCATGCTCGTGGCCCTGCTGGTCGTGGCGTCGATGTTCATTGGCGTGTGCTACCACGCCTATG
>NZ_AQPL01000775.1:0-370 GCF_000395345.1 Cupriavidus sp. WS
CCGCCGCCGCAGCCGGCCAGCAGGGAGGTGGACACGCCCAGCATGGCGAGCGTGGTGGCGCCCAGGCCGCCGCGCAGCAGCTGGCGGCGCGTGGTGTCGGGCAATGCGTGTTCGCGTGATTGGCTCATGGAGTCGCAACGATAGGAATGGGGAGTCGGAGGCGCGCGGCAAGCCGGCCCGCCCGCGCGGGCGGGCCGGCTTGCCGCGCGCCTCCGACTCCCCATTCCTATCGTTGCGACTCCATGAGCCAATCACGCGAACACGCATTGCCCGACACCACGCGCCGCCAGCTGCTGCGCGGCGGCCTGGGCGCCACCACGCTCGCCATGCTGGGCGTGTCCACCTCCCTGCTGGCCGGCTGCGGCGGCGG
>NZ_AQPL01000776.1:0-367 GCF_000395345.1 Cupriavidus sp. WS
CGCTGGCGCGGCGCCGGCTGGACCCGCGCATCGAGGCGGTGGTGGAGCGCATCCGCGGCGCGCCGTCGGCCACCGCCACGGCGGAGTCCTGCGCGGCATCGGCGCATCTGTCGTTCTCGCGCTTCCTGCACCTGTTCAAGGAGGAGGTCGGCACGCCGTTCCGCAGCTTCCGCACCTGGAAGCGCGCGCGCAGCCTGCTGCATTACGTCACGCAGGATTCCAACCTGGCGCACGTGGCGCTCGATACCGGCTACCCGGACTCCACGCATTTCAGCCATTCGATCCGGCAGGTCTACGGGCTCAAGCCCAGCGACATCTTCGCCGGCTCGCGCAAGCTGGCGCTGATCGGCGAGCGGCGGGTCGTGGT
>NZ_AQPL01000777.1:0-364 GCF_000395345.1 Cupriavidus sp. WS
TCCGCCAGTACTCCGCTGTCGGTACTACATGCTTAGCCGTGTCTACTGATTTAATCCGCAGCCGCCCGACGGGCAGGGTGCTTTGGATGAGTTGTGTAAGTTTTAGTCACTTCGCCCACAACGTGCTACGCGACGATCCTGTTCTGTATGACAATCAGTTCGGGTTTACAGGCATCCCCTAGTGATTGCTGGAGCCGAAGCTACCAGAAGCAACGGGTCAAGAGGACTGCTTACGCAGCCAGCTTGTACTCCGCGCCGTAGTTTTCGTCATTGGCAACTATAAAAGTTGCAACAGTGGATTTACGAGTTCTGTTACCAACTCGGCATGCACCTAGAGTTTCGCTACCGGCGTCGAATCCTAATC
>NZ_AQPL01000778.1:0-344 GCF_000395345.1 Cupriavidus sp. WS
CCGCCACCCCGGCCGCGCGCCGCCATTGGATGTGGGCGTGCTGGGTGGCGATGGGCGTGGCGATCCTGACCAAGGGCCTGGTGGGCATCGCCCTGCCGGGGCTGGTGCTGGTGATCTACACGCTGATCGCGCGCGACTTCGGCCTGTGGAAGCGGCTGCATCTGGCCAGCGGCATCGCGCTGATGCTGATCGTCACGGTACCGTGGTTCTGGCTGGTGTCGGAGCGCAACCCCGAATTCCTCCATTTCTTCTTCATCCACGAGCACTGGCAGCGCTACACCTCCACGGTGCACTCGCGCAAGGGCCCGCTCTGGTATTTCGTGCCGCTGCTGGTGGCCGGCTTC
>NZ_AQPL01000779.1:0-333 GCF_000395345.1 Cupriavidus sp. WS
TGCTGTTGCTGGATCGCCTGCTGGGCATGGAACTGGTCGCCGCGCTGGCGATCCAGTTGCTCGCGCTGCATGTCCTGCTGCTGCCGGATGGCCTGCTGTTGCTGCATGGCCTGTTGCTCGCGCGCCTGGTCGGGGCGGGTGGTCCAGCCGCGCGCGCGCGGGTCGCCGCCCGGCGCCGGCGGCTGGCCGCCGGGGGCCGCGCCCACGAAGCCCTGCGGCATGGCGCCGCGCGGGCCGCCTTCGGTGCGTTGCGGATTGAAGGCGGGGTTGGCGGGGTTGGCCTGGCCGCCTTCGCCGCGCCCGCGCCAGGCCGGCGCGGCCTGGCTCAGCCGG
>NZ_AQPL01000780.1:0-328 GCF_000395345.1 Cupriavidus sp. WS
ACCGGGCGGCAGGCATACTTTCTCGAGGTGCCGGGCACAGCCAGCGCCGCTGCGCTGTCGGTGGTGTCGTTCGAGGCAGTGGAGCGGATGGGCGAGCCCTATGCCGTCACCATCCAACTGACGCATCCGCTTGAGCTTGATCGAGCCGGGTATCTGGGCAAAGACGCGACCTTCCTGATCGCTCCCGCTGATGGCAGCGAGCCACGCAAGTTTGCCGGCTGCATCACGCGCTTCTCCAAGACCCGCCAGACCCGGGATTTCTGCGGCTACGAGATCGTCGTGGAGCCGCTCGTCGCGCGGCTGCGGCTCACACGTGCCAGCCGTATCT
>NZ_AQPL01000781.1:0-273 GCF_000395345.1 Cupriavidus sp. WS
GATGCATGCTGTCCAGGAACACGACTGCGAATACTTCGTTGGGCTCAGCGACGAGTTTTAGACGCAGGTAGTCCCGCACGGCGGCCGGTTGGCTGAGGCACGGTCCGACTTTGAAGATCCGTCTCTCCAGCAACGCGATAGCCTGCTTGATGATCCAGTCCTCATGCTGGGCTGCGACGGCGGAAAGCGACTCCACGCAGGAGTCATTGACGACGAAAGACATGGCGAGCCTCCGGAAGGTGAGATCGGAGGGCGCACGCCCTGGGAGGGCAA
>NZ_AQPL01000782.1:0-270 GCF_000395345.1 Cupriavidus sp. WS
GATGCATGCTGTCCAGGAACACGGCTGCGAACACTTCATTGGGCTCAGCGACCAGTTTTAAACGCAGATAATCCCGCACGGCCGCCGGTCCGCTGAGGCACGGTCCGACTTTGAAGATCCGTCTCTCCAGCAACGCGATAGCCTGCTGGATGATCCAGTCCTCATGATGGGCTGCGACGGCGGAAAGCGACTCCATGCAGGAGTCATTGACGACGAAAGACATGGCGAACCTCCGGAGGGTGAGATCGGAGGGCGCACACCCTGGGAGGG
>NZ_AQPL01000783.1:0-257 GCF_000395345.1 Cupriavidus sp. WS
CTGCGCCAGCTCGACGCGCTGGAACGCACCGTCGCGGACAGCGCCGCGCATACCCCCATCACGCCGGGCGAGCGCTACCACTTCGACTACCCGCGGCTGCTGGCTGACTTGGCGCGCGTGCGCGCCGGCATCCAGTTCCACCTGACGCCATCACGCGCTCAGCCGCGCGACCCCTCCGAACTGGCCGGCGACTACCGCACCGAGCGGGCCGCTTCGCCATCGCCGAAGACGACTGCGGAGGGCGAGCAATGAACGGC
>NZ_AQPL01000784.1:0-314 GCF_000395345.1 Cupriavidus sp. WS
CCCCGATTCCCGTTTCACGGCCGTGGTTCTGTGAGGGACAACGGTTTGCTATCGAGGTCAAGTTGAAGCGCGTCCTGATTGCACAATTGCGGCAGGCGCAATAAGGCATGTATCTCGCTTTGTTTGAGCGCCTCCGTCAATTCCGCAAGCGCGGAGCGCCAATGAGACTTCAACTCGTCTATCGCCTTGTTTCCGCGCTCAGTCAGAACAATTTCGATCACTCTTCGATCGTGCGGGCGATCGGCGCGCTCTTGCGCCGCTCTCTGGATCATGCCCTTCTTCTCAAGCCGATCTAACAGCCTCGTCACCGAAGA
>NZ_AQPL01000785.1:0-301 GCF_000395345.1 Cupriavidus sp. WS
CGGCCAGCATCATCCTGCTGGAAAAGAGCCTGATGGTGCTGCACGACGGCGTCATCGAGGGCCGCAAGGTCTTCGTCAACCTGCTCAAGTACCTGCGCATGGGCGCGAGCTCCAACTTCGGCAACATGTTCAGCGTGCTCGGCGCGAGCGCGTGGCTGCCATTCCTGCCGATGGCGCCGATCCAGGTCCTGACCAACAACCTGCTCTACGACTTCTCGCAGACCGCGCTGCCCACCGACAACGTCGACGAGAGCGCCATCAGCCGCCCGCGCCGCTGGGAGATCGGCAAGCTGGGCCGCTA